>JAFQZI010000151.1 GCA_017406005.1 Oscillospiraceae bacterium
GCATAAGCTGCCGGGAAACAGTTGTCTACAAACCACTTCAGGCTGTCCCCAACACAGTTCTGGCCGGATTCATATCCGTAAGTTCCGGGAATCACTCCGTCCTCTACGATTCCGCCCACGCCGGGGACTTCCTTCTCTTCCGCGCCGAGCATGAGATGGCAGGTAGATGTTCCAAGGATCATCAGAAGATTTCCGGAATCCGTCAATCCGACAGGGGGCATGGAAACATGCGCGTCAATGTTCGCCACCGCAACGGCAATTCCCTGCAGCAGCCCAGTCAACTCAGCACCTCTCGCATTGAGAACACCCGCTTTTGTCCCGAGCGGATAGATATCCCGGGAGAGTTTTTCATCAATCACACGTTCAAACCCGGGTTTGAGGGATCTCAGGAAGTCTTCAGATGGATAACCATCCTCCTTTGACCAGAAAGCCTTATAGCCAGCCATTCCGAGAGAACGCTTCTCCTGGCCGGTGAGCTGATAGACAATCCAGTCACCGGCTTCGATAAATTTAGCAGCCGCATCATACAGATCCGGTGCTTCCTCCATTGTTTCAAGCAGACGCGGGAACATCCAGGCCGGAGAAACTTTTCCGCCGTACCGTTTCAGAAATGTCTCTCCCCGCTCAATCGCCTTTTTCTCCATTTTCTCGGCATAGCTCTGCGTGCCGTGGTGCTTCCAGAGTTTTACCCATGCATGCGGATTGTCCTGCCATTCCGGTTTCAGGCAAAGGGGTTCATACCGGTCGTCCACCGGAAGGTAGGTATTGCTTGTAAAGTCAATACCGATTCCGATCACATCCTCCGGATTGATTCCGGAATACGCAACTGCCTGATGCACCACTATGGAAAGCCCGTCGAGATAATCCTGAGGATGCTGCAATGCCCAGTCAGGCGGAAGCCGGCGGCCGTCGGGCAGGCTCTCTGACATAACGGCATGCGGATAGTCATAGACGGCGGATGCGAGTTCTGCGCCGTCTTTTACATCTGCCACAAGTGCGCGAACCGAGAGCGTTCCGTAGTCAACGCCGATTGCATATTTTGCCATGATCTTTCTGCTCCGTTATTCAATGACTGCTGCTTTGGTAAAGAACAGCTTATATCCATAAATCAGCACATTGGGAGCGAGGGCAATGATCCAGGACACCGTCTGATTTGCGTTTTTATCCATAATTCTGTATCCGGCAAAATATATATACAGCAGAAATGCACCCCAGCCTATGGCACGGCTGAGAAGATAAAATATAATTTTAGTAGCTTTCTTTTCCGAGGCAGGAAACACATCCATCAGCAATTCCTCAATGAAATCGCGCAGAAGACGTCCACCCCAGACTGCCACAACAAGGATAACGATATTAATATTCATATTCAGATCTCCTATTCAGGCTTAAATTGATGCGATAACAGACAACAGGAGCCACGCGCTGGAAGCCAGAAAACAGACCAATGCAATTACCGCACATTTCCGGTAACTGACTTCGCTTTTTTCTCTCAGATAGAGCCAGAACAACGCTGCATATAGGAACTCATGACCGAAAAGCTGGATTTGTGACAGAACTCCGTACATACCGGAGTTTCGGATCAGGAAGAGCAATGCAGTCGCCAAAGCTTCCAGCAAAGCCATAAAGGAATGGATATGCCCCAGAAGGACACCGCTCTCCACAAACCCGCAATTGACCTTTCCGAAGTACAGAACAAGAAATCCTTTAAACCAGTTCAGCAGCATAGAGAAAAACACCGTAAACAGTACGGCTGGGATATACATGCCGAAACTGCGGGTTCCCGGTTCAAATCCTTCTGCCGGATCTGCAAACGCGGAATAGAGAAGAAGTGCCAGCAGGGGAAGCTCACAGAGAATCCAGATGATCAGTTTTGCGGGATCCAGAAGCTTTTTAATACTTTTCATCAGGATCGAATCCGGTTGCCTGTTTCTATATCAAAGAGGTGCGTTTTCTCCGCATTCAGACGGAGTGATATAATGTCTCCCGGGTTGAAGTAAACCTGATCTGTCGTGGTAAGATTGAGAAGGTTTTCTCCTACACGAACACTGACACGACGTTCATCTCCCAGGTCTTCATAAATTGCAACAGGTATCGGCGTGCCGGAGTGTTCTCCTTCTCCCGCAATCAGCACATCCACAGGACGGACCCCAAGTGTAACCTGCATTCCGTCTTTCACTACATGATTGTATCTCTCCGGAACCGGAACATGCAGATCGCTGCCTTCAAATGTGAACATATATCCGCCGGTCACACTTGTAATGGTAGATTTCAGCAGGTTCATAGGAGGCTCTCCGATAAATCCCGCAACGAAAACATTGACAGGATCATCATACACTTCCAGAGGAGTACCGATCTGCTGCAGGCACCCGATATCCATTATGGCAATTCTGTCAGCAAGGGACATTGCCTCCATCTGGTCATGCGTGACAATAATTGTGGTGCATTTAATCTCATGATGCATACGCTTGATTTCGTATCGAAGCTGCTGTCGCATCTTTCCGTCAAGGTGAGAGAGCGGTTCATCCAGAAGCAGCAGGCCTGGGCGGCGGACAAGCGCACGTGCTATATTGACACGCTGCTTCTGACCCCCGGAGAGCCCCAGCGGCTTCATGTTGAGAAGCTCATCCACCTTCATCAGTCCGGCTACCCGTTCTACGGACTCTTTAATCTCCTGCTCAGGAATATTACGGGCACGCATGTTGAATGCCAGGTTATCATAAACCGTAAGCGGCGGATAAAGGGCATAATCTTCAAAAGCAAGGCCGATATTGCGGTCTTTCGGATGCAGGTCATTAATCCGCACATCCCCAATATAAATATCGCCTGCCGTAATCTGTTCAAGACCGGCTATCATACGGAGGGTTGTACTCTTGCCACATCCTGACGGCCCCAAAATGCCAATAAATTCACCATCTTTGCATTCGAAGGAAAGATCTTTCACCGCGAAATCATTTTTTACTTGCTTTTTAAACAGTTTCTTCTCGGTGTTGTCATAGCGTTTATATACATGCTCAAGCTTTAATACTGCCATTTTTTCTTTCCTCCTTTCATGCTTTTCTCATATGGGCACTCAGGATTTCTTCCTTATTATGCCTTGTGATGAACTGTTCCGTGCTTCTGTTGAAATACAGGGCATTATCATAGTTCATTTTAACGTAAATCTTGCTGTCAAGAGAAGCATGCACATCGTTCGGAGCCACAATTCGCACCTGGCAGGTCTCCAGTTGTGCCGTCATAATGGTTTTATTCCCGATCGGTTCAAATGCATAGACAGTCCCGGGTATCCAGCCTTCTCCTCCGTCAAATGAGAATTGGATATCATTTCCGCGGATTCCGATATCCAGCCGATTGGTAGCGGAAGCTAAGATTTCCGCCTTTACATCTTCCGGAACTTCATAGTGAATTCCGTTGCCGGCATCGATGAACCCTTTCCCGTTTTCAGAAGAATATTCCGCAGGGATAATGTTGATTTCCGGTTCGCCGAAAAGCTTTGCAATAAACTCACTTCCGGGCGTATAGTACATTTCCCGAGCTGTGCCCAGCTGGCGGATTCTGCCTTTATCCAAAACCGCAATGCGGTCTGCCAGAGACATGGCTTCCATGTAGTCATGCGTGACATAGATGGTTGTAGTGTTAAAGGCTGACTGCATCTCTTTCAGCTCGGAGCGCATGGTATGTTTTAGCTTTGCATCCAGATGGGCAAGAGGCTCGTCCATCAGAAAGACATTCGGGTTCCTAACCAGGCAGCGCCCGATTGCAACACGCTGCCGCTGGCCATTGGAGAGTTGAGAGGGTCTGCGCTCATAAAGCATATCGATTCGCATCAGCTTGGAAATCTTATCGATCGCTTCTTTGATTTCAGCTTCGCTCTTCTTATAGAGCTTGGAACGCAGCGGGAATGCCATGTTATCATAAACGCTCAGATGGGGATAAAGCGCATAGTTTTCAAACACCATAGACACATTGCGATCCTGCGGCTCAACAAGATTAACAATTTTGCCGTCAATCTTCACAAGGCCTTCCTGCGGAAATTCCACACCCGCAATGCATTTCAGGGTTGTAGTTTTGCCCGCGCCTGCCGGCCCAAAAAGGACAAAGAATTCGTTATCAGCAATGTCAAGAGAGAGCTGGTCAATTGCCTTGATCCTGTCATACTGGCGTGTAACGCCTTCAAGCTGTATCCTTGCCATATGAATCCCCCCTTATCCCTTGACTGCGCCGAAGCTCAAGCCGCGGACAAGATGCTTCTGAATAAAGAGGCACGCAATGATTTCCGGGAGGATAGCGACAGTGGCAGCCACAGCAACCTGTCCGTAATGGACGGAGTCGGATGCGATATAGCGGAGTGATGTGATGGTAATCGTCTGGACATTAAAGCCCGTCAGAATCAATGGGAATGTAAAGCTGTTCCACGCGTAGATGAACGCAAGAAGTGCCGAAGAGACGAGACCCGGCTTCACAAGCGGAACCAGGATCTTGAAGAAAATCTCGTACCACCGGTAACCGTCAAGCTGGGCTGCCTGCTCAATTTCCACGGAGACATCTTCAAAATAACCGCGGACAACCCAGATTAGCAACGGCATTGTGATGAGCTGGTAAACCCAAATCAGGCCGAAGTAGGTATCATAGAGACCAATTTTCTGGAAAATCAGGAATACCGGCAGAATAACAAGAATCTCGGGAGCAAATTTGAAAGACAGAATCGTGAAAGCGATATCTTCTTTATTCTTGAAATTATATCTCGCGAGACCATAGGCTGCCGGAACACCGGCAACAACCGTCAGCAGGACGGCGCCGCCCGCAACAACAAGGTTCTGCAGAAATGCCTTAAAATAATCAGTTCCGATGAGAACTTCCTGATAGTTGGAAAGGGTCGGCGTAAAGCGGAAAACCGTGTTGTACATTTCAGCATCACTTTTGAAAGTACAGGTTACCATCCAGATAATCGGGAAAAGAGCAAAAATGGCAAAGAAAATCAGAGCGAGATTGCTGCCGATCACACCCAAATGGTGACCAAGCTTCCGATACTTTGTTGAGCCCTGGGCTTTGAGAAGATCATTCTGTTCCATAAAAGCAACCTCCTCCTTACTGTATTCCGGCAGCCTGTTTGGTAAGCTGCCGCTGCCGATTCACAATCAAACGGGCAGATACGTTGACGATGCTCCACAATATCAGCAAATATGGCAAAGCTTTTGCCAAGGACTGGTAGGTAAACCCTGTCAGATAGGCAGTCAACGATATATTCATCAACGTATCACCCGGCCCGCCCTTGGTCAGTGCAAAGATAATACCGAACTCCTGAAGAGCCGCCATCAGACGGAAAAGAAGGGCAATATACATAAAGGGTTTCAGCATCGGGAAGGTCAGTGTTTTAAAGGTAAACCACGCACCGGCCCCATCAACCTGGGCTGCCTCAAACGGAGATTTGGGCAGGGAGTTGATGCCCGCAGAGACAAGCAGAATAACAAACGGCATGTTGACCCACGTATCGATCAGAACGACCGTAAACATTGCCGTCTTTTTGCTTGCCCCCCATGGGAAGTTGAACACCCCCAGAAGATTCAAAAACTTTTCAAGGACACCTACGCTGTTACTGGTCATCAGTTGCCACACCAGAACGGCAATGGCGGGTGCGACCATCAGAGGGAAGGTGAAAAGGACCTTCAGAATACGGGTAAACCAGTTTTCTGCCTTCAGCAGGAATGCAACAACCGTACCCAATACCATCTGAACGCCTGTACAGTAGAACGCATAGCGAAGTGTAACGCTGAGCGCATGATAAAAATCCTTGCTGGAAAGCAAGGCTATCCAGTTTTTCAGAAAGACAAACTTTGTCGTCGGGAGTTTAAAGGAATAGTTGGTAAATGACAAGGCAATGGCAGTAACAAAGGGGATCAGAATACCTATCAGGATAATCAGCCCCGGGAGAACAACATAATAAGGACGACGCCGGATCTTTGCAGGAATTTCGTTGTAGTTGATAGTACTCTGTGCGCCGTTCTTGTCAGGTGCGGCCATTAACAGCCCCCCTTTCACATGATAAACAGGATAATAAAGTGCGCCTGCCCTCAGGCAGGACAGGCGCACAAATGATTTAGTTTTCTAAGAACAGGAATCCGGTATTAATAGTCGGAAAGATCAATGTAATCAACAGCTTCGTTGACCTTTGCTGCCAGCTCTCTCATTGCCGCTCCGACATCGCCGCCATCAAGAACAAGATCCTGAAGCGTTGCTGCCCATTCAGTTGTGGTCACAAAGAATTCAGGCTGCGGAGTGAAGTAAATAGAGGTGGTGTCAATGGTCTTGTTGAAGGTGTCGATGTAGCCTTCATGCTGCTCCATCTTTGCGAGGAATGCAGGATCCTCCCAAACAGAAGTACGGATCGGGTCCATATTGTAGTTGTCAATGGAAGCATAGGAGCAGAACTCTTTGCTGGTGAAGTACTGCAGGAAGAGCCATGCAGCTTCTTTTGCATCAGAGTTTGCATTCATGCCCATGGACCACGTCCAGTAGTTGGAGTAAACAGGATCGCCCGGTTGAGCTGTCGGCAGTGGAGCCCATGCAATGTTGCCGGCTTCTGCGGAAGCAGGCTTGCCGTCCTTCATCCAGTTCTGGGTTACGCCGTTGTTGTCAGCGTCGATCAGCATTGCTGCTTTGCCTGCGCCGAGGTCAGCACCGGCTTCATACCAGGTGTAGTTTGCCCAGGACGGTGCGCCGCCGCGTTTTACGAGGTCAACAAACCATTCCGTCATAGCAATGGCTTCAGGGCTGTCCAGCTTGGAGACCAGCTTGTCGCCTTCGATCTCAAAGTCTTTTGCACCGAATGCCGTGAAGAAGCTCATGTAGCCCGGGTGAATGGTACCCCAGTCACGGTGGCCACGAACTGCAAGGCCATAGGAGCCGGGGCCGTTCCACTCATTAAGAGCTTCAGAAACAGCAACGAGTTCATCATAAGTGGTAGGAACTTCCAGACCCTTCTCTTCAAATGCACGCTTGTTGTATGCGAGGTTGTAGATTTCGAAGCAGAGAGGCAGACCAAGCTGAGCGCCGGTGCCGACCGGATGGCCGGGAACACCGTCCCACTTCAGAGCATTGACTGCAGACTGAACGAGGTCTTCAAAATCATAGCCCGGGAAGGTCTTGTCCAGATACGGGGTGAGGTCTTCCACATAGCCGGCTGCGGAGTAGTCCCACAGCTGGTAGGCGCCGGACATGAACAGGTCGATAGAGCCGGTGCGGCTGGAGAGAGCAGCAGAGACTTTGTCGAAGTAGTTTGCTTCCGGAGTCGTGCTGAGTTCAACTTTAATACCGGTTTTCTCAGTGAACTCATCTACTTTTGCTGCGATGCAACTGGAGGTGGTGTGCTCAACAAGTGCGACCTGAATGGTTGTGCCTTCATAGGCTTTCCAGTCATAGTCACCTTCGGCAAATGCAACGACGCCGAATGACATTACCATTGCAAGAGCCAGAACGATTGCCAGGAATTTTTTCATGGTTTCCATCCTTTCTTTTTTTGTGATTGTATTTTCTGCGGCGAACCGCAAATCACCAGAAAACTAAAGCAATTTAAACAAAAGCTCACGTTTATCTCTTTATAATTAAGAAGATTTTTGTGCAAAATTATTATATCAGAATCATCTGAAAATTTCAATCCATTTTTCGAAAAATTTGATCTCAGTCGATCAAAATCTGCCTTTGCCAGCCGGCATCTATTCTTTTTTCAAGCGCTTCCAGAGAGGCAAGACCGCCAAGGGCATTATATGCCTCAACGCATGCTGCCCCTGCCGCCGCGGCAAGATTTACACATCGCTCCAGACCGTATCCCCGCAGCATCGAAGCAAGAAATGCTGCAATTGCTGTATCTCCCGCACCGGTTGCCGAGCGGACTTCTTCCGGAGCAAAGCTGGGAAGGAAGCCCATCCTGCCCTCCCACTGGTCTGCCGGGAGCTGAAGCTGCCTCACAAAACGGCTTTCAGTTTTGCAGGCATAGAAGATCCCCGCCGAACCGGTTTTCAAAAGCACACAGGATGCTCCCATGCCGAGCAACTCCCGAGCCATGCCCTGAAGCTCGGCAATATTCGTGAGCAGGCAAATGTCTCCTCCCTTTTCCACCATCTCTTCATAACGCTCCCTTCTGAGCATATAGCACAGCTCTTCAAAGCTCGGAACAAAGAGATCCACATACGGGAGAACCTTTTCCAATATTGCTTTCCAGTCAGCCTTTCCTGCCTCTGCAGACGGATCAACCGCCGCCATATCCAGAGATGTGATCACTCCGTTTTCCTTTGCTTTTTTCATGATACTCAGGAGCTCTTCGCCCTCTTTCCAGAACATGCGCTTCATCAGCGGGGGATAACCGAAATGCAGCAGATCGATACCGGTGAGATCCTCTCCCGTGATATCTTCTTCTCCGAAGGCATCGTTTGCTCCCGGGCAGTGCAGAAAGCTTCTGTCAACACCGGGAGGCGCAATTACAACGGAATAGGATGTGGCGCACTGCGGATCCGTCTTGATTTTTTCCTTCACGCCGTAAGAGCGCACAGCCGAGCGGACAATATCCCCCAGATGGTCCTTCCCCACCTTGCCGAGAAGCGTCACATCCGCTCCGAAAAAATGCATGGCAAGCCCCGTGTTTGCTACGACGCCTCCGGTATGAATATCGGCAGGGCCTACCACAAAAAGCTTGCCGGGATCCAGACGCAGGCTGCCCGCCTCCTGCGAAAAGACAGGTGTAATATCCAGACAGATATGCCCTGCCACGAGAACTTTTTTCATTATCTTAGCCTCCCGTTCAATTCTGTATTGAAGAAATCAGCTGAATGACGGTGCAAACCCGATCGCCGACACAGATGGAGAACAGCCAGCCGTTATTTGTGGCTGTCCGCCTGATCTCCGGCTGGGTACCTGCCTCCACAGGGGAAGAGTATATAATCCGAAAGGCGGAGAACGCATCTGCCCGATAAACATCTTCCGGAAGTGCTTCCATCGCAAACTCGATGTAACGCGTATTATGGACATGGCCGTTATAATCAATATCCCCTCTGCGCAAAATGATGGGCTGAACAAAATCAATCTTCACCGGAGCACGGAGCCGTGGTGCATCAGACGGGAAAAGTGTTTCCTCTTCCGGTTCATAGGCCGCTGTGAGCTCCTCAGGAATGCGCAGGATTCTCATTGTTTTTCGATTGATCAGGGCATATCTTCCGCATGCCCTGAAGAATTCATTTCCATCGTCATCCGTAACGAGAAAATTACGGGTCGATACCGCGCGGGAACCGCCATGAATCCAGGTTCTGACATGGAGTTTCTGCCCTTCTTTGGGACGGTTTCTGATTTCGACACGCCAGTCCGCCAGCACCCATGCAGCATCCTCGCTCACGAACGTGTCATGCGCGATCAACGTATGGTGCAGCGCAGTATCTTCAAGCATCTGCAGCATCACTTCAAGAGAAAGGAATCCGGAGCTGTTATAGTCATAAAACCGCGGCTCGTAGGTATTCTCAACAAACATGGCAAAAGCTCCTTTATCACATTCTTTTGATTTGAGAATCACATTTCTCCTTTGTTATAATGCATTAAAAGTCTATGCCTGTCAACAGGAATGTGGAACGGCAGTCATCGAACCAAGAATACTTCTTGCAACCGTTGAACAAGTGCGGTAAAATAATAAAAAGCTGTACAAACAGTTACCATAAGGAGGACCCTGACATGCATATTGAAAGATCGAACAGAATTCTAAAAGAGTTGAAAGCACTCGGCGCGGATCAGCTGCTGATTACCGATCCGATGTCGATCTACTATCTGACGGATGCATATGTACAACCCTTTGAGCGCTTTTTCGGGTTACTGCTTCGCTCTGACGGTCAGCACATTCTCTTCCTGAATCGGTTGTTTTTTGTACCGCAGGAAACAGGAACGGAAAAGGTCTGGTATTCCGACACAGATCCGGTCATGGAAATCGTCGCACGGTATCTGGATGCTGCAAAACCTCTTGCAGTAGACAAAGATCTGAAAGCCCGCCATCTGCTGCCTTTGATGGAAAGCCATGCTGCAGCAGGGTTTCTCAACGGCTCCCTGGCAGTAGACCGCACCAGAGGCATCAAGGATGCTGAAGAGCAGAAAAAGATGATTGCCGCGTCTTTGATCAACGATGCTGCAATGGCACGTTTTAAAACGCTTGTTCATGAGGGCGTGACCGAACAGGAGATCGCCGCTCAGATGCTGGACATTTACCGGGAGCTCGGGGCTGACGGCTACTCCTTTACTCCGCTGGTCGCTTTCGGAGCGAATGCGGCAGACCCGCACCACGAACCGGACAACACGATTGTAAAGCCGGGAGACTGTGTGCTTTTCGATGTCGGCTGTATCAAAGACGGATACTGCTCGGATATGACAAGAACATTCTTCTTCCGCGAAGCATCCGATCACTGCAGACACATTTACAATATCGTCCGCCGGGCCAATGAAGCTGCAGAAGCACTGATCCGCCCGGGGGTGCAGCTGAGCGAACTGGATGCCGCTGCGAGGGATCTGATTACTGCGGAGGGATACGGCCCGCAATTCAACCATCGCCTCGGACACTTTATCGGGCTGAGTGAGCATGAGTTCGGCGATGTGTCCTCCGCTTCTGACTGGCAAGCGGAGCCCGGCATGATTTTCTCCATTGAGCCGGGCATTTATCTCAGCGGTGATACCGGCGTGCGGCTGGAAGACCTGGTGCTGGTGACAGAAGACGGTGTACAGATCCTCAACCGGTACCCGCACGAGCTGGAAATCATTGACGGGTGATTTGCAACCCTATCCCTTTCAAAAAATCATCGCCTGCAGGAAAATAAGATCGAGAAAAAACAGCAAAAAACAAGTGAAAATCTGTTGGCATTTTCTGTCAGACGTGCTATGATAAGAATACAACAAGCGAAACGATAAAATGGGAGGGACTTTTATGAATATCACCAAGAAAAACGGCAGAGTTGTTCTTTATGACACAGAAAAAATCGTCAAAAGTATTTTGAAAGCCGGTGCAGATACGCCGGGAGAAGAAGTATCCAGACATCTGGCTTCCTATATCGCGGACGAAGTATTCAACACTCTCACAAAGGATACCACTATCATCACCACAAAAGATGTGCGTGAATGTGTTTATGACAAGCTCTGTAAAATGGGGCTGCCGGAAACCGCAAAGAAGTATATAGAGTACGAATAATCCTCTATTAAGAAATTAGAAAAACAACTGCCTCTGCAACACTATTGCTGCAGAGGCAGTTGTTTTGTCAGCTAATCAGAGCCTGATGCTTCCAGCCGTTTTCAATTCTCTTTTCCAGTTCCTCCAACGACGAGAGGCCGCCGAGCGCACTGTATGCCTCAACACAGGCAGCTCCCGTGGCAGAGGCAAGCGTCACACACTGCTCCAGGCTGTCTCCTCGCAGCATGGCGGTGAGAAATGCTGCAATGGCAGTATCTCCCGCACCCGTTGCAGAGCGGACCTCTTCCGGAGCAAAGCTCGGGACAAACCCTTCTTTCTCCTCCCACTGATCCGACGACAGGCCAAGCTGCCTGACAAAACGGCTGTCCTTTTTGCAGGCATAGCAGATCCCTGCCGATCCGGCCTTCAGCATCACGCAGGATGCCCCCATGGCAAGTGCTTCCTCCGCCATGCTCTGAAGCTCCGCAACCGTTGTAAGCAGGCAAAGATCCCCGCCTTTTTTCACCAGTTCCTCATACCGCTCTCTTCTGAGCATAAAGCAAAGTTCCTCAAAGCTCGGAACAAAAAGATCGACAAACGGGAGAACCTTTTCCAGAATGCCTTTCCAGCCCGCCTTTCCCGCTTCTGCGGAGGGGTCCACAGCCGCCAGATCCAGAGAGGTGATCACTCCGTTTTCATGCGCCTTTTTCATAATACGGAGCAGCTCCACCCCATCCTGCTGAAACATACGCTTCATCAGGGGCGGGTAGCCGAAATGCAGCAGGTCAATGCCTGCAAGATCCTCAGAGGTAATATCCTGTTCGGAAAAGGCGTCGTTCGCCCCCGGACAATGCAGAAACGTCCTGTCAACATCAGGCGGTGCTATGACAACCGTATACGAGGTCGCGCACTGATCATCCGACTTGATTTTTTCCTTTGCACCGTAAGACTGCACCGCAGACCGGACAAGTTCTCCGAAGCGGTCATTCCCGACCTTCCCGAGGAGTGTTACATCCGCTCCAAAGAAATGCATGGCGAGCCCGGTATTCGCAACAGCCCCTCCGGTAGAAATAGCAGCCGGACCGACACCAAACAGTTTCCCAGGATCCAGGCTCACATCTCCCGCTTCCCGGGAGAAGACCGGTGTGATATCCAGGCAGATATGCCCCGCTACCAGAACCTTTTTCATTTCACGCAATCCTTATCCTCCTTTGCCTGACACCCTGTCACAGGTTTTTCAAATCCTAACAAGATTATAGCAAAATGAACCTGCTTTTTCCAGTCTTTTAGATCTTTAAGGAAACGCTGAACAAATAACGTTCCCAAGTTATTTCTTCCTGTTCAGTATTGTTCTCCCAAATTAGCATGATACAGTTTCCCGGATATAACGATCTGACACACTTCTGAACTTCCTTCTCCGATCGTCAGCATCTGAGCATCACGGAAGTAACGCTCAACATCGCTGTACTGCTGCATCCCTCTTGCGCCATGCACCTGCATTGCATTTTTACATACCTCACAACACATCTCTGAGGTAAAAAGCTTTAGTGCTGCAACCTCCATCGTGACCTTTTCCTGTGCATCACACATTTCCGCCACATGGTAAAGGCTACTCCTTGCAACAAAGATTTTTTCATACATTTTTGCTACCGGGAATGAGATACCCTGATAGGATGACAGTGTGTGCCCATACCGTCCTGCCCGGCTCGTATATTGAACAGCACACTCCATTGCCCCTTGAGCAATGCCTACTGCAAGAGCTGCCATATCCAGCCTGCCTTCATTCAGAAGAACTTTGATCAGCGGATACGCGTCATTTTCCTTTCCAATCAGGCATTCGGAAGAAACCTGGCAGTTTTGCATTTTCAGAGTGCCTACAGGTGAGTTGTTCATCCCTGTAATCATAATCCGACCATTCGTATCGAGGCCGGGAGCCGCAGCATCTACGTAATATAGGCTCACATCACGACTGCGCCCGGAGTTAGCGCTCCTCGCTGCAACAACATATCCTCCTGCAGCACCAAGGTTTGTAACCCAACATTTCTCACCATTCAAAACCCAGCCGTCTCCATCACGTCTGGCAATAGTATCAATCCCCAGTGCATCTGACCCTCCTCCTGCTTCCGACAGTGCAAATCCAAGCAGTAGGCTACCATTGAGGCATGCGGGGATGATTTTTTTCTTCAAGCTGTCAGTCCCATAAAGTGCTATCAGATTCATGCACTGCACGTGCGGGCTCATACTGAGTGTCATGGAAGGCAGCCCACGAGCAATTTCCTCCAAAATGATCATGCTCTCTTTTGTGTTGTGTAAAGCTGTTTCCCGACGGTTGAAGTAGCTCAGATCGAGATACCCCAATTCACCCAAACGTGAAAACAGTGCTTTCGGGAACTGCCTGTTACTTTCGAGTTCTATTGCCTGAGGAAGCAGTTCTCTGTCGGCGAATTCTCGAACTTCCCGTCGAAGTATCTTTTCTTTCTCCTTCAGCATTGTTTACACCTCTTTCTCCTTTTGTGCCATTACTACAAAAAATGCGCGCGAATAGCTTGTAGTGTCATCATTCAATTCAACCTCGAATGACAGCATGTTTTCGCTTCGTTCTTTCATTATACTGCTGACAATCAGACTATCAGAAAAACAAACAGGGGATACACAAATAATACTGCTGCTGATAGGCTGATAAGATAAAAAACCAAGATCATGTAGGTGATGGTCAATTGCGGAAAGCATCAAATCTGCTTCTATATGGCTGTTTTTCCCAGTCTCTGATTCCGGTAGTCTTATATGAAACACTGCTCTCATTTCATTTGAAAGGCTGCTATCAATTTCAAGTAGAAATCCAGCGCTTCCCTCTCTGGCCGGCTTCCTGACATACATATAATAACGAAGAAGATCACTTGCAGTGACAATACCAAGAAGTTTTTTCCCGTCTGACACAGCAGCAAAAGCTTTCCGATTTGTAACCAGCTTTTTTGCTGTTTTTTCCGGAGCCTCACTGAAATCAACGACAGGGAAATCCGGGGAATCCGCAAGAATTGACCGAAGTTTCTGCGAGGGAATCCCAGCGGCAGCCTTCCAGAGATCTATCCCTCCTAAGATTTCAAGATCATCATCCACAATCGGATATTGCTTGGCAAAGCTGCTTTCCACATACAACTGCTGCCAGTCAGCAATAATATCATTGTAATACAGATAATCCGGAGTCTGCATCCAGTTGCCGATCTGATCAGTACCTGTGGATATTTCTGTTGTTTGAAACTCCTCAAGTAAGAGCTGAATAAGTGAAAAAGTGCTCAAGGGTGACGATAGGATAAAAGCTCCGTTTCTCTCGGCATTGCTCATCAAAGCCCAACTTGCTTTTACTCCGTCAGTAAGAAGCAGATTCGCACTTTTTGAAATGACAAATTCCTGTATCTCTTTCCTGTCCCCGCACAAGCAAATACACGAGGAAGGATCACTGTCTGCCATTTGATGTTCCAGATAATCCTTTGAGCCATCGCACACCAGGATTTGTCGGATCATATGATCGATATTTTCTCTACCCGCTATTATACTGAGGCTAAGGTGATGAACAAGTTCTACAGCCTTAATGGCTGTACTGTATGGCATTTTTTCCGGCTCAACTCTTACCGTGCCCGCCTTTGGTTTTACGCGTACCATCCCTCGCGTCTCCGCTTCTTTAATTCCCTTATATGCGGTGCCCTCGCTTACCTGAAGAAGATCTGAAAGCTCCCTTACAGAAACTTTTTTTCCGACAGGCAACGATTCAATATGAGACAAAACAAGATCACTTTTAACAGAAATAACCTTCGCCCCCCTCTAAAAAATAATACAGTTTTGGACATATTGAAAACAGAATACGCAAACGCAGTAATTCTGTAATATAAATTATGATATAAAGAAAGCACAACTACTGAGTTTTCTGTGTCAGTCTGCTTTGATAATTGGTTATTTATCCAAAATAATCAAAAGCTGCATATAATCTGTTGACATCTGTACTATTATTCGGTAAAATTTAACTATCTTATCTAATACTGATGTTGAAAGAATGCACCCAATTGCAATCTGTATTATAACAGAATGGTTGTAAATTGCAAGATATTTTTTCATCTGTATTAAAATTATTTTTTGGAGGTTACTAAGATGTTCAAATTCACAGAAGAGCAGCTGATGATCCGTGATATGGTCAGGGAGTTCACAGCAAATGAAATTGAGCCCAGAGACAGGGATATGGATGAAAACGGGTTTGACTTTGACCTGATCCCGAAACTCACCGAAGCCGGCCTTATGGCTATCCATCTTCCTGAAGAGTATGGTGGAGGCGGCGGCAATACCGTTATCAGCGAAATCGTTATCAATGAAATTGCAAAAGGCAGTGCATCTGTAGCACTTTTCCTCGATGCGCACTGGCTTGCCGCAGACATGATCCTTTATCATGGCACGGAAGAACAGAAAGCAAAGTATCTCCCGTTAGTGGCAGACGGCAAAGTGTTTGCATTCGGCCTTACAGAATCCAATGCAGGTTCCGATGCTGCAGCTATCAAATCCGTAGCGGAAAAGCAGGCAGATGGAAGCTATATCCTTAACGGCGGAAAGGCCTGGATTACGAACTCCGGTATTGCAGATTACTATCTGATTATGGCCAAGACTGATCCGGAAGCCGGCAACAAGGGTATTTCTGTTTTTGTCGTGCCAAAGGATGCAGAAGGTCTCACTGTCGGTAAGTTTGAAAAGAAGATGGGTATGCGTGGTACAGGTACCTGCGAACTGAGCTTTGACAACATCAGAATTCCGGCAGATGATCGTGTGGGTCCTGAAGGTCGCGGATTCATGATTGCCATGCAGGCGCTTGACGGAGCTCGTGTTTCCATCGGTTCCATTGCCTCCGGCTTGATGCAGCATGCAATGGAAAAGGCTGTTAAATATGCAAAAGAACGCACCACTTTCGGAAAGCCCATCTGCAAGTATCAGGCTGTCGGTTTCAAGTTTGCAGATATGGCAGCTAAAATCCATGCCACCGACCTGATGATCTGGGATACGTGCCAGATGAAGGACGAAGGACAGCGTATTTCCGTGGAAGCTGCCGAGCTGAAACTGCTCTCCTCCCGCTGGGCATGCGAAGTCACCGATGACTGCATTCAGATTCATGGCGGTAATGGTTACAGCAGGGAATTTGATGTGGAGCGTTTCTACCGCGATGCAAAACTGCTTGAAATCGGGGAAGGCACCAGTGAAATCCTCCGCATGGTTATTTCCGGGTCGGTAATCGGAAGATAAAAGCAAACAAAAAGGAGATCTCTCACCAGTGAAAATATTGGTTTTTGTCAAACAGGTTCCTGATACCGACGACGTGAAGCTTGACCCCAAAACCGGTAACATCATGCGTGAAGGGGTAGCCAGCAAACTCAACCCTCTTGATGCCAATGCTGTCGAGGCTGCTGTTCAGCTGAAAGAAAAGTACGGAGCAACAGTTTGTGCCGTCAGCATGGGTCCTCCTCAGGCGGAGGATGTGCTGAAAAAAGCACTCGCGCTAGGCTGTGATGAAGCATATCTTCTCTCTGACAGGGCTTTCGGTGGGGCGGATACATTGGCAACTTCTTATACTCTGGCAATGGCAGCAAAGAAAATTGGAGACTACGACCTTCTCCTGTTTGGTCGCCATGCCGTTGATGGGGATACAGCTCAGACAGGCCCTGCCACAGCAGCGCAACTCGGAATACCTCAAATTACCCTTGCCTCTTCTATCGATGTACAGGACGGGTGGGTAATCTGCGACCGTGTCCTGGAAGACTGTGCGCAGAAGGTTCGTGCGAAGCTTCCGGCGCTTGTCACAGTAACGGGTGAAATAAACACGCCTCGTTACGCCAAACCTATCAACATTATGAAAGCTCTGAAGAAACCACGCTTTGTGTGGAATGCTGAAGACCTTAACGCAGATAAGAGACAGACCGGAATTCCAGGTTCTCCCTCTTCCACCAAAGAAGTATTGGAACCTCCGAAACGCAATGCAAACACAAAATACTTCTCCGGTTCCGCCGAGGAAATTGCTGCCCAGATTGCAGACATGCTGCATGATGAACACCTGATTTAAGGAGGCGAACATCTGATTATGACAAAAGAAGAATATAAAGGCATATGGGTGTTTGCCGAACAGCAAAACGGCAAGCTCAACAATACTGTTCTTGAGATTCTCGCTAAAGCACAGGAACTCAAAGCATATAATCATGAGGAAATTATCGCTGTTCTTCTGGGGAAAAACGTATCAGCTCTTGCAGACACGCTCTTCACCTACGGAGCAGACAAGGTGATCCTCGCGGAAAATGATGCCCTTTCCTCATACAGTGCGAGACCTTATGAGACGGCGCTGACACAGCTTGCAAAAAAGCACAAACCCTCCATTATTCTCTATGGGGCGACATCTCTCGGGCGTGATCTTGCTCCTCGCCTTATGGTGACGCTGAATACCGGCCTCACTGCAGATGCAATTGATCTTGGATTTGACAAAGATGGCGTCTTTTACCAGACGACGCCTGCCTACGGGGGCAGTATTCTGGCACATATTGTCATTCTGGAAGCGCGCCCGCAGATGGCTACCGTACGTCCCATGATGTTTGAGCCAATCGAGCCACGAAATAATGCTGCCGGTGAAGTGATTGCAGAAACGGTAGATGTTGTCGCGGACGCTGACTATGAGGTGCTTTCCACAGCACCCAAGCAGGATACCGGCGATTCCATTGAAGCGGCTTCAGTCATTGTAGCCGGCGGCCGTGGCTTGAAAGAAGAATCGGATTTGGCACAACTGAAAGAACTGGCATCGCTGCTCGGTGGTCAGATTGCCGCGTCTCGTCCTCTGGTCGACAACAGTTGGCTTCCGCATGACAGGCAGATCGGCCAGAGCGGTGCATCTGTCAAACCAAAATACATATTCAATATTGCGATTTCCGGTTCTGTCCAATATCAGGTTGGTATGCAGAATTCCGGCTGCATCATTTCTGTTAATCATACCAAAGGCGCTCCGATTTTTGATATCTCGCACTATGGTGTCGTCGCAGATTATAAAACTGTAATACCCGCGCTGGTTGAAGAAATCAGGCGCAGAAAAAATTAAACAAGGAGATTTATTATGAGTGAAAGAAAATTCATCATTCCTGAATTTGGCCCATTTGCCGGTATGCGTGTTGTGTGCTCCGGCTCTCTGGTCGCCATGCCTTTTGCCGCTACCATGCTGGCTGATTTCGGAGCTGAAGTCATCCAGATTGAGCGCCCCGGTGTCGGAGACACGCTTCGCGGGCTGGCTCCCATGGCTACAGTTGGCGACAAGAAAGTATCCACTGCCTGGGCACAAAACGCACGCAATAAACTTGCAATGGCGTTGGAACTCAATCTAAAGCATGAAGAAGTCAAGGAAATCTTCTATGGCCTGATCAAGGAAGCGGACATCTTCATGGAGAACATGGTTTGGCTCGAAAAGCTCGGTATCTATGATGAGGAACTGCTGAAGGTCAATCCGAAGCTTGTCATCGTTCATGTTTCCGGTATGGGTCACAAAGAATTCGGCGGCATTCCCAGCACCTGCAACCGTGCTTCCTACGATATGATCGGTCAGGCATTCTCCGGCTGGCTGTATCTGCAAGGTGATGCTGACAAGGATCCTTCCATCGCTAAACCTTATACGAATGACTATGTATCGGCTTTTGCCTGCCTGTTTGCTGCACTTGCCGGCTATACTTACGCTCAGAAGACCGGAATCGGACAGGTCGTAGATGTGGCACAGTTTGAAGCAATGGCACAGTATATGTGCGGTGTTTACACCACTTATACTATGACTGGCAAGAATACCGAACGCACCGGCAACTATCAGCCAAACTTCCAGCCATATAATCTTTTCAAATCCAAAGATGGCTTCCTGGTTGCCATCGGGGCATTCGGCGCAGGCGTTTACAACCGCTGCATCCCTGCTATGGGCCTTGATGTCGAGTATTTTAATTTCAAAGACTGCTCTGCCGGCCCCGCGGCTGTTGCCTCCGAAAAGGGTCAGGAACTGAATCAGAAAGTGATTGAGTTCGCTGCTTCCCATAATGCTGCTGAGATTGAGAGCATTATGGAAGCCGCCCGTGTTCCGTGTGCGACTGTCAACACTGCAAAATCCGCTTATGAAAATGAACATTTCCGTTCCCGTGGCGACTGGGTAAAATATGAAGACCAGACTACCGGTGCTGAAATTGAAGCTTTCGGTATCGCTCCGAAGATGAGCAAAACACCTGGTCAGATCTGGCGCGGTGCCCCTTCAATGGGTCAGGATACCGAAGCAATCCTGAAAACCGTTCTCGGATACGATGATGCAAAGATTGCTGAACTGAAAGAGAAGAACCTCATCTAAATCAGCCCTTGAAAGATTGGAACCCCTGACTGTTTTTGTCAGGGGTTCTTGTTATAATGCCTTCGTTATATTAAAGCTTTATTCTCTGGAGGATTGCTTCTGTCATTTCACTGCAGGAGAGTTCCGTGTCTCCCGGCCCGGCGATATCCCGCGTCCTGCATCCGTCGCTGAGTGCCTGATCTATAGCAACCTCAATGCAGTCTGCAGCCTCATTCTGGTTAAGCGAGTAGCGAAGCATCATAGCGCCGGAAAGGATGGTGGCAATCGGGTTGCAACGCCCGGTACCGGCATATTTCGGAGCAGAGCCGTGGATCGGTTCGTAGAGGCCTCTCGTTCCGTCTCCCAGGGACGCTGACGCCAGCATGCCGATGGAACCGGTGAGCTGGCTCATCTCATCGGAAAGAATATCCCCGAACATATTTGATGTGACAATCACGTCGAACTGTGCCGGGTTGCGGATCAGCTGCTGGGCGGCGTTGTCCACGAACATATCTTCCACCGTGACGCCTTTGTATTCTTCCGCGACCCGGTGGACGGTCTCCCGCCAGAGGCGTGAAGACTCCAGCACATTGGCTTTGTCCACACTCGTCACCTTGCCGCTGCGCTTTTGTGCAGCCGCGCAGGCGACGCGTGCGATCCGCTCGATTTCCATGACGGAATAGCATTCCGTGTCGTACGCCTCCGGGCCGTATTTGCCGATTCTTCTGCCGCGTTCCCCAAAGTAGATCCCGCCTGTCAGTTCACGGACAATGACAAGATCAAAGCCGTTGGCAATCAGATCCGGACGGAGCATGCACTTATCCGCCAGTGCGGGATAGAGCCTGGCAGGGCGGAGATTTGTGTAAAGGCCGAGCGTGCTGCGGATTCCCAGAAGCCCTCTTTCCGGCCGGATGTTTGCAGGCAGATCGTCCCATTTCGGCCCGCCGACAGCTCCCAGCAACACGGAATCGGAGGCAAGGCATCCATCGATGGTTTCCTGCGGGAGAGGGACGCCGGTTTTATCAATGGCTGCGCCGCCGAGCAGATATTCATGAAAATCAAACGTCAGCCCGAAAGCCTTTCCGGTTTTTTCCAGGACGGCCACTGCACTCTCCACGATTTCCGGGCCTATGCCGTCACCTTTGAGCAAAGCAATCCGATATTCCATGATCTCTTATCCTTTCTGCCGGTCCTTCAGATAGGAGAGAAGGCCGCCGTGCGCAATGATGTTCTCGATAAAGGGCGGGAAGGCAACTGCCTGAAATTCTTTTCCCGTGGTTTCATCCCGAATCACCCCGGTGGAATAATCAACCGAGACGATATCTCCGTTCTGAATCGCCTCTGCAGCTTCCGGGCACTCCAGAATGGGGAACCCAATATTAATGGCGTTGCGATAAAAAATACGTGCAAAACTCGCAGCGATCACACAGGCTATCCCGCTCGCCTGAATGGCGACAGGCGCATGCTCACGCGAAGAACCGCAGCCGAAGTTCCAGCCGCCCACCATGATATCCCCGTCATGCGGAGAAACAGCAAAAGCCGGGTCGATGTCTTCCATGCAGTGCTTTGCCAATTCTTCAGGTGAGGGAGCATTCAGATAGCGTGCTGGAATAATAACATCCGTGTCGACATTGTTGCCGTATTTGAAAACTTTCCCGGTAACCATTGTTCATTCCTCCTCGTAAAGATCTGCCGGAGAGGCCAGGAACCCCCTGACCGCACTCGCTGCTGCAACAGCGGGAGAAGCAAGAATCACTTCGCTTTTTGTGTGCCCCATCCGTCCGACAAAGTTTCTGTTCGTGGTGGAAACAGCGCGCTCCCCTTCCGCAAGACATCCCATATGCCCGCCGAGGCATGGGCCGCATGTCGGCACGGAGAAAACACATCCGGCTTCCAGGAAGATTTCCGTGAGGCCTTCCCGCAGACATTGCAGACTGATCTCCTGCGTAGCGGGAATCACAATACAGCGAATCCCCGCGGCAACCTTTTTGCCTTTCAATATCTGTGCCGCGCTGCGCATATCAGAGATGCGCCCGTTGGTGCAGGAGCCGATGACCACCTGGTCAATGGGCATCCCCTTTACCTCGTCAATAACGCGGGTATTGGACGGAAGATGGGGCAGGGCTACGGTAGGCTTCAGCTCGCTGAGGTCGATTGTTACCGTGGATTCGTATTCCGCATCGGGATCCGCTTCAAAAACTGCCCAGGGTCTGGTCACTCTCCCCTTAACATAGGCTCTAGTCCTGTCATCCACGGGGAAGATTCCGTTCTTGGCACCGGCTTCAATTGCCATGTTGGAAATCGTAAAGCGGTCATCCATCGAAAGCTCCGCAACGCCCGGGCCGGTGAATTCCAGAGACCGGTACAATGCACCGTCTACCCCGATTTCCCCGATCAGGTGCAGAATCACATCTTTTCCGCTCACCCATTTGCCTGGCTTCCCTGTCAGCTCCACACGGATTGCCGCTGGCACCTTGAACCAGTTCTCTCCTGACGCCATCCCGGCAGCCATGTCGGTTGACCCGACACCCGTGGAAAACGCACCCAACGCGCCGTAAGTACAGGTGTGGCTGTCGGCTCCGATAATCACTTCACCGGGAGCAACCAGACCTTTTTCCGGGAGAAGTGCATGCTCGATGCCAACCTGCCCCACATCGTAAAAATGCGTGATGGAAAAGCGCTTTGCAAATTCACGGGATGTCTTGCAAAGCTGTGCCGATTTGATATCCTTGCAGGGGGTATAGTGGTCAAGAAGGATGGCTATTTTATCCCTGTCGAAAATCTCCGTAAATCCGATATCATCAAAAACCTTTATGGCAACAGGCGTCGTCACATCGTTCCCCAATACAAGATCCAGCTTCGCCTCAATGAGATCCCCCGCTTTTACAGACGAAAGGCCAGCATGTGATGCGAGGATTTTCTGCGTCATCGTCATTCCCATGGATTATGCCTCCTTTTTCCTTGTTGCAGCGCATAGCTTGTTGACCGCCATGATGTAGGCAACGATGCTCGCCTCCATGACATCGGTGGAAAGCCCTTTCCCGGTATAGGTCCTGCCCTCGGAAATGAGCTTTACTGTGACATCGCCGAGTGTATCTTTGCCCTGGGAGACCGAATGGATGTTATAAATATCAAAGGTATGCGGTGCAGGCTTCACAATGTTGTCAATTGCACCGAAAGCTGCGTCAATCGGCCCGTCACCGAGGCATACATCTTCAAATTTCTCGCCGTCCTTTTCCAGGTTGATCGTACAGGTGGCAGTGGTAAAGTTAGAGGTATGCATGGAGAACCAGTTCAGCTTATATCCGTTCTCGTCCGCAACATCATCCGAACGGATACAGTGGTCCGCAATTGCTTCCAGGTCGGCATCCGTGATATTTTTTTTCTTGTCGCAGAGGTCTTTGAATTCTGCGAAGCAGGCGAGCAGTTCTTCCTGGCTGAGGCTGTAGCCAAGCTCCCGGAGCCTGTCTTCCACCGCGTGCTTGCCGGAGTGCTTGCCCAGAACAATATTGTTGGTCTGAATGCCCAGAGCTTCCGGCGTCATGATCTCATAAGTCTGCTTGTTCGCCAGAACCCCGTGCTGGTGGATGCCGGATTCGTGCGCAAAGGCGTTCCTGCCCACAATGGGCTTGTTGAGCGGAGCAGTCTGGCCGATGATGTTATAGACCGTCCTGCTGGCGCGGGAAATCTGCGTCGTATCAATACGCGTAGTAAACGGATAGAGTACAGGCCTTGTATGCATGGCCATGATCACTTCTTCCAGTGCCGTATTTCCGGCCCGCTCTCCAAGGCCGTTTATCGTGCACTCGATCTGCCTTGCACCGCCCAGTACCCCGGCAAGAGAGTTGGCTGTGGCGAGCCCGAGATCATTGTGGCAATGGACAGAGAAAATCGCCTTGTCACTGTCCGGCACCTTTTCCCGCAGGTAGGCAATCAGATCCCGCATCTCCGTCGGGGTTGTATAGCCGACAGTATCCGGAATATTCACCGTCGTCGCACCGGCACGGATCACAGCGTCCACAACCTTCACAAGAAAATCCCAGTCGGAACGCGTAGCATCCTCCGCCGAAAACTCGATATCGGAACAGTATTGTTTCGCATGGGCGGTCATGGCAGCGGCAATTTCCAGAACCTGCTCCGGCGTCTTCTTGAGTTTATACTCCATGTGCAGCGGGCTTGTAGCGAGGAAAAGATGGATACGGGGAGACACGGCTTCCTTCACAGCCTCCCAGGCTGTGTCGATATCCTTCTGGGTTGCCCGGGCAAGGGAGGCGACAGTGCAGTCCTTGACGGTTTCGGCAACAGTTTTAACCGATTCGAAATCGCCGGGGGATGAAATAGCGAATCCGGCCTCGATGATATCCACCTTCATCCGCTCCAGACAGCGTGCTACCTCGATTTTCTCCTTGAGGTTCATAGAGCAGCCGGGTGACTGTTCTCCGTCACGAAGAGTGGTGTCGAATATGACGATCTGATCCATTTGCGATGCTTCCTTTCTTTCCTTTTCAAGCGGAATATGCAATTGCTTTTTTCTGCCGCAAAATAAAAAACCGTGCGATCCGAAAAGTCAGATCACACGGTGACAGAAACCTGATAAAACCTGTACGGCAGCCCGTACAACATCTTTATCTCCGGTCTGTTCCAGCCAGACCTTATCTTCCAACCGTTTTCAGAGCATGACTTTTCGCGCTGTTCCTGCGATCGGTAAGTCGCAAAGAAGCAGCGCCCGTAAGCAACAGATGGCTCTGAACGGAATAAACCATGGAAGTACCTCAAACTACTGAAGTTGTCGCAATCTTAACACGTGCAAAAATCAATGTCAATTGGCAAAAGCACGGTTTCTGTATTTTTATTCAAAATCAATCAGAACTGATTTTCCTGTCAGCCTTTTTTTATGAATGTTGCCCGCATGGTATCCCGCATGCTTACAGTTTTTTCTTGCACGTTTTCTCTTCCTGCGGTATAGTTTGAACAGAGTATTGTAATAGGAGGAATCAGGATGTCACTTGCAAGTATCATTTTTTGCGCGAATGCCAAACACAATGATCGTAAGCGCGATGCCGGGCTGACGACGCCGGAAGATATCATCCGCTTTGACAACATTTCCTACGGCCCTCACGGAAAATGGAATCTGCTGGATGTTTACCGCCCGAAAGAAGCGCCGCGGGATCTGCCGGTCCTCGTCAGTGTCCACGGAGGCGGCTGGGTATACGGAGATAAGGAACTGTATCAGTATTACTGCATGAGCCTTGCCCAGCAGGGTTTTGCCGTTGTGAATTACACGTATCGCCTCGCACCGAAACACAAATTCCCCGCTTCTCTGGAAGATACCAACAACGTTTTCCGGTGGGTACTGAATCATAAAGAACAGTACGGCTTCGATACAGACCACATCTTTGCCGTCGGCGACAGTGCCGGCGCGCATAATCTCGGCCTGTACTGCTGCATCTGCGCAGACCCCGACTACGCAGGAGCCTATTCGTTTTCTCCCCCGGCAGGCTTTCTGCCGACTGCAGTGGCCCTCAACTGCGGTGTCTATCAGATCAGAAAACAAAAGAAACTGGATCTGACCTCTCAGCTGATGAAGGATCTTTTGCCGGGTAAAGGCTCCGAGGCTGAGTTGAAACAGATCAGTGTAATGGATCACCTGACACCGGCTTTCCCTCCGTGCTTCCTGATGACCTGTGAAGGAGACTTCCTTGCAGAAGCAGCGCCACCCATGGCAGAAGCGCTTCGTGCACTTGACGTACAGACGGAGTACCGTTATTACGGGGATCCGGAACACGTTCTCGGGCATGTATTTCACTGCAATATGCGCCTACCGGAAGCACTGCAATGCAACCGGGACGAATGTGACTGGTTCAAGACATTCCTTTCCTGATAAAAGGTTTCAGCCGGAAGAAGGATCAACCCTCTTCCGGCTACTATTATCCCTGTATGGAAGCCTGCTCAGGTTCTTTCGGCTGCCCTTCCTCAACAGCGTCCGGCAGCGGAGCTTCCACTGCTTTCTGTGCTGAAGCAGCCTTTTTCTCTTTTCTTTCCTTCAAGATCAGGACGATATTCGCCGTTGCAAGGCAGAAATAAACAATGGTAAGCGCAAGGCGAAGCCTCTGCTCAAAGATTACTTCCTGACGTGTCATATCTGCACCTCTCAACTGTTTCAGGATTCCACTGCGACATTTGTAAAGATAAACGAGTATTCCGAAAGAAGGTTTCCGAAATCATCCGAAACCTCCGCATCAACAAAAAACAGCTTCCGCCCTGCTTTTTTGACGACGGCATGGCAGATCAGCTTTTTCGTGTCACGGTTTGCTCCCCGAAGGAAATTGACATTCCCGCTCACCGTAACGCCGTTGCCCCCTGCGCTCAGGAAAGCCATGCCGGCTGTAATATCTGCCAGATGGAACAAGAACCCTCCGTAAGGCAGGCCGTAGACATTCCGGTGCTGATCCGTAAGCGCCATTTCGCTGGAAGCCTTTCCCTCCTCAACGCCGGTAAAGAGAATCCCGAATTTATCCAGAATATCCTGCTGCCCGGCCCGGATAGCTTCTTCACTGAATTGCGGAATATGCGGACTGTTCATTTCCCATTCCCTCTTTTTTATTCTTTCACATATTTATACCACAACAGGCCGCTGATTTCCAGCGGCCTGCGACAACTATTTATATTCCGCCGTCGGCAAAGTTTGCCCAGCTGCGGTGCATAAAGGTTTCAAGCGGGAGCGGTGTGCCGACAAAACGGTCTTCCAGGCCGGGCGTCATCAGGAATTCATCCAGAAATTCCTTCCGGGCGGTCGTATACGCGACGGGAATCCCTGACTGCAGGCTCGCTTCCCGCAGAACAGGATAACCGGTACGCAGATCGTCAGCACTTGCAAGATCCTGCAGGTTGGAGTTGTGAATAAAGCCTGTGACCTTCATGCGGGCAAAGGCCTCCATTTCCTCTTTCAGCTTCAGGATCTTCTCCGGTGTCTGCGACATCATGCGGCAGACATTGACAACGTCATACACTTCAACCTGCTCCGGGAGGAGACGGTCAAAATCCGTCCGATACCGTGCAAGAGAAAGCGCGCCCGCCGGATCCCCGCCGACGTCGAAGATCACAAGATCCCAGTCCTGATCGAAAGCGGAGCTGACCGCAGCAGGCATATTTGTCTGTGTAATGCCGCAGCCGGCAAACGTTGGTGAAATCAGGCCGATTTTCTTCTCCTGCAGAAGCTTTACCTGGTCGGACATGCGGAAATAGTCATTGATCCGGTCAAGGTCAATGACTTGGGTGTGTTTACCCTCCGCGCTTGCCTGCATGGCAAGGTTGAGGGCAATTTCCGTCTTTCCGGAACCATAATTTGCAATCAGAACAATGATTTTTTTCATAGTTTCATTTCTTCAAAAACATGGCGATTTTTTCCATATTATACCGTAAATTCGCAAAGAAAGAAACACTATTTCCGTATGATTTTCATACGATTATCTATGCAGAAATAGCAATTGACAACCATAAATTAAAAAGCTATAGTTATCTCGAAAATTGGCTTTGCTGCACTTTACAACAAAACCTTGCTCGTTTACATAATATATGAAAACAGGAGGATTCCAAATGGCAATGGTCAAAAAATCAATGGACGGTAACGAAGCCGCTGCGTATGCGAGCTATGCGTTTACCGAAGTAGCAACTATTTATCCTATCACCCCTTCGAGCCCGATGGCAAATCACGTGGATGAATGGTCAGCCAACGGGAAAAAGAATTTATTCGGGACATCCGTAAAACTGATGGAAATGCAGGCTGAAAGCGGCGCCTGCGGGGCGTTGCAGGGAGCTGCAGAAGCCGGAGCTCTGGCAACCACCTATACATCGGCACAGGGCCTGATGCTGATGATCCCTCCGATGTACCGTATCGCCGGTCTGCTGCTCCCTGCCGTTATGCATGTAGCTGCGCGAAGTGTCGCCACATCCACCGTGTCCATTTTCGGTGACCATCAGGATGTAATGGCCTGCCGACAGACCGGGTGGGCTCAGCTCGCCTCTTCCAGCGTGCAGGAATGCATGGATCTAGGAGCTGTGGCACATCTCTCAGCCATTAAAGGACATATTCCCGTGCAGCATTTTTTCGACGGCTTCCGTACCAGCCATGAGATTCAGAAGATCGACGTACTGGACTATGACGAGCTGCGTGATTTGATTGACTATGTGGAACTGAGAAAATTCCGTGACCGCGCGCTCAACCCCGAGCACCCGACCATCCGCAACAGCGGTGAAAATGACGATGTATTCTTCCAGCATCATGAGGCTTCCAACCCGTATTACATTGCCTTCCCCGGCATTGTAGAAGAATATATGAACAAAATGTCTGCTCTCACTGGGCGTGATTATAAGCTTTTCAATTATTACGGTGCCCCGGATGCAGACCGCGTTGTTATCGCAATGGGCTCAGTCTGTGAGGCAGCGCGTGAAATGGTAGAATACCTTAATGCGAAGGGTGAAAAAGTCGGCTTTATCCAGGTCCACCTTTACCGCCCGTTCTCCATGAAGCATCTGCTTGCCGCTATCCCTTCAAGCTGCACAGTGCTCACTACGCTCGACCGTACCAAGGAGCCCGGTGCACTCGGTGAGCCGCTTTATGAAGACGTCGGTTCCGCCATTCTGGAAGGCGGACGGACCGGTATCCGTCTGCTCGGCGGCCGCTACGGCCTCAGTTCAAAGGACACCACCCCTGCCCAGCTCAAAGCCGTATACGACAACATGAAGGGCGAACAGAAAAATCACTTCACGGTGGGCATCGTCGATGACGTTACCAACACTTCCCTGCCTGTCGGTGAGAACATCGTCACAGCGGGCGAGAGCATCATCTCCTGCAAGTTCTGGGGGCTTGGATCTGACGGAACCGTCGGTGCAAACAAGAACTCTTGCAAAATCATCGGAGACAACACAGATCAGTATGTGCAGGCTTACTTCCAGTATGATGCGAAAAAGTCCGGCGGGTTGACGAGAAGCCACCTGCGCTTCGGCCATGAGCCTATCCGCAGCACCTATTATGTAACGATGGCTGATTTTGTCGCCTGCCACAAGCAGAGCTACATGCACACCTTTGATATTGCCAATGAAGTAAAACCCGGCGGAACCTTCCTGCTCAATACACACTGGAAAGGTGAGGAGCTGGAAGCCAATCTCACCAACCGCACCAAACGTATTCTTGCACAGCGCAAGGTCAACTTCTATACAATCAATGCGACCGGCATCGCAGCAGAAATCGGCCTCGGCAACCGCACCAGCACTGTGCTGCAGGCAGCCTTCTTTAAACTGTCCGGCGTTCTGCCGATCGACAAGGCGGAAGAATACATGAAGGCCGCCGCCGTCAAGACCTTTTCCAAGAAGGGCGAAAAAATCGTCAACATGAACCTTGCAGCGATCGAGCGCGGTTTGACCGACGCAGTGAAGATCGAGATCCCCGAAAGCTGGGCTTCCCTTGAAGATGAAGTCCGCACCCCGGATAAAAAACTGCCGAAATACGTGCGTGAAATCCTGATTCCTATGGACAGGGCGGAAGGCGACCTGCTGCCTGTCAGCACCTTCAAAGACTATGCAGACGGGATTATGCCGATCGATGCCGCCCGCTTCGAGAAACGCGGTGTGGCAGACAATGTGCCTGTCTGGGATCCTTCCAAGTGCATCGGGTGTAACCGCTGTTCCCTCGTCTGCCCGCACGCAGCCATCCGCCCCTTCCTCTTCACAGAAACGGAAGCTGCCACAGCTCCTCTCAGCTGTGTAACCAAGAAAGCTGTTGGAAAGGGATTTGAAGCACTTCGTTACCGCATTCAGGTTGATCCTCTGGACTGCCAGGGCTGTGGAAGCTGCGCCAATGTCTGCCCGGCTAAGGAAAAAGCTCTCACCATGGTTCCACTGGAGACTCAGCTTGAAGAACAGAAAAACTGGGAGCACTGCCTGACACTCTCTGAGAAAGTGAACCCGATGACCCGCTTTTCTGCAAAGGGCAGCCAGTATGAACAGCCGCTTTATGAGTTTTCCGGAGCCTGCCCGGGCTGTGGTGAAACCCCGTATATCAAGCTGCTCACCCAGCTCTTTGGAGACCGGATGTATGCTGCCAATGCTACCGGCTGTTCCCAGGCTTACGGCTTCTTTGCCCCGACCTTCCCGCAGACAGTTACCAAACGCGGTTTCGGCCCAGCCTTCTCGAATTCCCTGTTTGAAAACAATGCGGAATTTGCTCTCGGCATCAGCCTTTCGGTAGACCAGCTTCGTGAGAAGACCAAGATGCATGCTCGTGCAGCCATTGACACCACGAAAGACCAGGTGCTGAAAGCAGCCCTTCAGGCATGGCTCGACCACGGTGATGAGAATGAACATACCGTATACCTCTCCGATGCTGTTCGTGTGGCGCTCGCCAATACAGATGATAACAGTGAACATGTTGCCTATGTGAAACGCCGTCAGGATACACTGACCAAGAAGGCTGTCTGGATGATCGGCGGTGATGGCTGGGCTTATGACATTGGCTTCGGCGGGCTGGATCACGTGATGGCTTCCGGGCTCGACCTCAATGTGCTGGTGCTCGACAACGAGCTCTATGCCAACACAGGCGGACAGTCCTCCAAAGCAACTCCTGTCGGAGCATCCGTACAGTTCGCTGCAGCGGGCAAGGGAACTCCGAAGAAGGACCTCGGTCTGATTCTCTCCAACTATGGCTATGTGTATGTGGCACAGGTCAATCTCGGTGCCAACCCCGAGCACACCATTAAGTGCCTTAAGGAAGCAGCCGCTTACAAAGGCCCCTCCATCGTCATCGCTTATGCTCCATGCATCAATCATGGTGTAACGAGGGGCATGGGCAAAGCCATGGAAGAAGGCAAGGCAGCTACCGAATGCGGATTCTGGCCGCTCTTCCATTATAACCCGAACCATGAACAGGCCGGCAAGAACCCGTTTGTCCTCGATTCCGGTGAGCCGAACGGCAAGCTCCACGAGTTCATGATGGGTGAAAACCGCTTTGCCTCCCTGACACGCACCTTCCCCGAACGGGCAGAGATCCTCTTTGCAGAGGCGGAAGAATTTACTAAGCGTCGGTATGCCAAGTATAAACACCTGGCCGGCCAGGACTTTCCGGAAGGCCGCGCACAGGAGAGAATCATCTGACTGCATTTGATTCGGTTTTCAGCATAAGAAAATTGTAAAAGCAATTCGAAAAGGCAAATCTTATGATTTTCATAGGACTTGCCTTTTCATGGGACATGATGTGTCTCATCCGCAAAACAGAGTATTTGCTCACTTTGTGTCCTGTTCTGAAACGAAAAACAGCAGTATGCTTTCGCCGGAAAGGAGGTCATCGGACTATGGATATTGTGAAAATCGGAAAATTCCTTCAGGAACTTCGAAAAGAAAAAGGTCTCACACAGGAACAGCTTGCGGAGAAAATGAATGTCGCACGCAGAACGGTTTCACGCTGGGAGACGGGAAGTAACATGCCGGATCTGGATATTCTGATTGAGCTTGCGGATTATTACGAAGTTGACCTCCGTGAAATCTTATCCGGAGAAAGGAAAAGTGAGCATATGAACAAAGAATTAAAAGAAACCGTATTACAGGTTGCAGATTACAGCAACGAGGAGAAAGCCAGGCTGATGCGCAGAATACACTGGCTATTTATTGCCGGTCTGATCGGGTTTGTCGCATTCATGGTAATTACAGCTCTGGGGCTGGATACTACCGAGCCTTATGAAAGTATAGGCAGCTTTGGTATCGGCATTGCATTCGGAATGCTTATTATCGGCGTAATCTTCACAAGCAGATATGCACCCAGAATCAGGGAATTCAAGCTGAGGTTACTTGGAAAATTGAAATAGAACCGTTCACGAACAGCAGAGAACTAAAATGATTATATGCAGAGGCATTAAAATGCCTTCGTTATTGCAGTCAACAGATATCACAAGGGCACTGCCTACCGGAGATTAAGATGGATGATCTGACTATCAGAAGGGCGAATGACGAGGAGATTCCGCAGATTATCACCATACAGACGGAAATCTTCTCCGGAGAACAGAATATTCCTGCAGAAATAATCGACTCGTTCCTGTCGAACCGGCCAATCTGCTGGGTTGCAGAGCAGAAGGGCACCATCATCGGCTCTATTGCTTCCTGGGAGGAAAATGATGGGATCCACCTTGGAAGATTCGTCGTTCTTCCTCAATTCCGTGGGCAGAAGATCGGAACAAAGCTGCTGAACCATGCGGTCCTTGAACTCTTTAACAGTAAGATTGAAATTATCTATATGGAGGCCCGGGACAGCACTGCAAGAATGGTCCGCGCTCTCGGAGGCAGGGATACGGGGAAACCATTCAACTTCTATCTCGGAAATGTCACTCCTATGGTGCTGGAGAAAAAAGCTTTCATGCGTGACGGGAACAGGAAGGAGGGTTTTGCCGTTGACAAATCAAAAAAATTCTGCTCTCGTGATCCGGGCCGGGCGGTGAAGAATATGGAAACGTTTTATACGAGTGAGAGAAGCGAATGGCGGAAATATCTTGCGGACCGTTTTGAAACATCAAATGAAATCTGGTTCGTGTTCCCGACGAAAGCATCCGGAGAGAAAGGCCTTTCCTATAACGATGCTGTAGAAGAAGCTCTTTGCTTCGGTTGGATCGACGGCCGGGCGGGAACATTGGACGAAATGCATCAGATCCGGCGGTTTACGCCGCGGAGAAAAGGCAGCGGATATTCTCAGCCGAATATCGAACGTCTGATCTGGCTGGATGAACGCGGCCTGATCCACCCGAAGGTCAGGGAAACCGTTCTTCCTGTCATTCATGCTCCGTTTGAATTTCCGGAGGATATCATAGAGATTCTCCAACAGGATAAAACTGTGTGGAAGAACTATACAGGCTTTTCGGAGCCCTACAAGCGTATCCGGATCGCCTATATTGAAGCTGCAAGAAAACGCCCGGATGAATTTCAGAAGCGGATACACAGTTTTGTTGAGAAAACCCGCCGGAACAAACTGATCAAAGGATACGGCGGGATCGACAAGTATTATCAATAACACAAAAACCTTAAGACAAGAGAAAAGCGCCTGACTACCAATTGTATTTTTCGGCAGTCAGGGCTTTTTTCATCGCTTATCATTTTTATCGATCCGGACAACAGGAGTGCCCGCCGACAGAACCCATCAAAAGAAAACTGCAGTTTAATCCAGCACCGGGACGATTCCGCTGGAGTTCCCTTCTCCATAAGTTACAAAGATAAAATCCAGAAACCTTTGAACCGCCGCATTCGGTTCCGGGCGGTAGAATATGCCGTACGGCAGCAGAAATTCTTTTTCAAAGGGGATCGTAACAGCATTGATCAGGATATCCTTCCAGCAGAGCGGGACAAGAAGCACATCCTTGCGGAAACCGGATTCCCACAAAGGATTCACTTCCGGCCCATTGTGGCAGATTATCGTGATCCCTGCCTGTTTCAGATATCTGATGATATCCAGAATCTCTTCGCTGCTTCCTTCATTGATAGTAAGCACTGTTTCGTCCTTCAGGTCCTCGCATGTGATGACCTTCTTCCCTGCCAACGGATGATTGTTCGCCACTGCAAAAGCAAACGGCACTTTGCAGATTTCATAGAATTCCCAATTTTTCACCCAGTCAACATTCCCGTGTACGCTCTCAATCAGATCCGTCCGTTCCGGGATCCTGTGCCAGGCATCAATATTCAGCATCTGGATCTCACAATTCGTCTCATTTGCGGAAAACAGAACCCAGAGGTCGTAAAGAAGGCGGCATTTTTCCATAATGGAAGTCCCGATATAAATCGTCCGGTCTGCGGAACCTGCCAGCTGAATGTCCCTGTGGATTTCATCATTCAGCTGATTTAACGTTTTGCCCTTCTGGAGAAGATACTCTCCTTCCGGCGTCAGCGTCACACCTTTTTTCCTTCGTATAAACAGTGTAACATTCAGCTCCGCTTCCAAGGTCTGAATCTGCTGAAGGACAGCACTGGGGGTTATATAAAGCAAAGCTGCCGCTTTGTTAAAGCTCCCAGTTTCACAGACTGCCAGAAAAGTTTTGAGATGCGGCCGCAGCATAGGAAGTCACCTCACTCAGTATTAAGTAAAACTAAATATTATTATAAGATATCCGGTATATTTTTTCAACAGATTATTCGTTATACTATAGTTGTATAAAAATAATACTTACAGGAGGACTTATCATGGCAAAAATGATTTCCCGTAGAGAATTCCTGAAAGGCACCGCAGCAGGCACTGCTGCGATGACCGCCGCCGGCGTGCTGAGCGGGCTTGGCCTTACCGCATTTGCAGATGATGCAAAAGAGGAAAAGCTCGAGAGCAAATACTGCAACGGCTATGACAACGCTGCAGGCATCGGCATTGTGTCAGAACCTGATGTAACGGAAGACGCAGACGTTGTGGTTGTCGGTTCCGGTATCGCCGGATTCGTGGCTTCCATGATCACCAAGGAGCAGGGCCCGGATCTGAAAGTCGTCCTGCTTGAAAAGAACGGTTACTGGGGCGGCTCCACGCTGCTTGCCGAGTGCAACGGCCCCGCCACCCTCAAGACCCCGGAAGAGGCACGTGCCATCGCCGCTTCCCACATCAAGAGCACCAACTATATCGCTCACCCCATGCTGTGGTACGAACAGGCAATCGATGCCGGCTACAACTCCGCATGGCTCTTCGGCAAACACAGAGTCGGCTACTACCAGAATATGGGCCCGGCCTTCTACGAAGGCGGCAACGGCACCAGCGCCATCAACAAGTATCTGGCTCCCGATGCGGAAGCTCTCGGCATTGACATGCGCAAAAATGCACGTGCAAAGGCTCTGGTCATGAAAGATGAATACACCTGCGCCGGCGTACAGTACATCAACAAAGACAAGCAGATCGTACAGATCAATGCAAAAGCAGTGATTCTCTGCACAGGCGGCATGTCCACCAACAAGGCTCTCCTTTCCTACTACACCTCCCAGGATCTCGAGAAGACCATTGGCTGGGGTGTCGGACAGGATGGTGACGGCCATCTGATGGTTGAGCAGTCCGCTCACGGCCGTGCCAACCACCTGACGGTCTCCTCCATGTTTAACAACGTGGAAGGCTTTGCCTACGATTCTCCTCTCGGCGTTGCCTTAACGATGCAGTATTCCGACCTCTTTGTCAATGAAGACGGTATCCGATTCGCCGATGAATCCCAGGGCGACAATCTCGGCTCCTCGGAAGGCGGCAAACTGATCGAGACAGAAGGCTATGTCTGGTCGCTTGTAGACCAGTCCATGATCGACAAGTATGAGCACGGCGGATGCACCCGTCACTACTCCGGATTCGCCGATGCCTGCGTCGGCGCAGAGCTGGAGCTCCGTCCTGAGCTTGAACAGATCCTGGCGGACGAGAAGTTCTCCGAAGTTGTCTTCCAGGCAGATACGATCGAAGAGCTGGCTGAAAAGATCGGCGTTGATCCTGCTACCCTTGCTGAGACCGTTGCCAACTACAACCACTATTGCGAAACAGGCGTGGATGAAGAATGGGGCAAGCCTGCCCAGTATCTGTGGGCCTGCGACAAGGCACCGTTCTACGCCATGCGCGTATCCTCCGGTATGCTGAACACCAATGGCGGCATCCGCATCAACCGGAATGCCCAGGTCGTCGATTCCCGCTTCCGTCCCATCATCGGCCTCTATGCAGCAGGCGTCTGCACCTCCGGCTGGGACAACGAGCTCTACGGCGGCGGCTCCTGCCAGACCGTCGGCATGTGGGCCGGTTCCAAGTCTGCACGTCACGCACTGGAGACCCTCTTCGGCATCCAAGTCGCTGAAGACTGGTACGGCGAGCTGCTCAACAATGAAGTAGACGCAGCCCCCAGCGCAGCCAACATGAACAACAAAGGCTGATATAAGCTATTAAAACAGCAGCGGAGCGGTGAAAACCGCTCCGTTTTTATTCTTTGATGACGGTAACCGTATCCCCGGCTTTGGCGTCTCCTTCTTCCAGAACAATGACGAAAATTCCTTCACGCGGCATAACACAGTCTCCGGCCTGTTGACGGATCGCGCAGTCAGCATGGCATTCCTTGCCGATCTGTGTAACCTCGCACAGCGCACTGCCAACCTTCAGCTTTGTGCCGATGGGGAACTTGTAAAGTATGATCCCTTCGCACAGGATATTTTCTGCAAATGCACCGGGAAAAAGCGGGATGCTGATCTTCTCCTGCAGTTTATCTACGCTCTCCTGCCCGAGCAGGCTGACCTGTCTATGCCAATTCCCGGCATGGGCGTCTCCGTCGATGCCATACTCTGGACGCAGATGAACACTATCGACCGGATGTTTCTGCTGCCCTTTTTTCTCGCTGATGCAGACAGCTTTGATGATGGCGGTTTGATTGTCCAAAAAAACACCCCCATTATGCTAAACATAAACACATCAATCTAATATGTTTTATATAGCATAACAGGGGTTTTGTCAATGTGTTTTCAATAATCAGGATGTAAACTCTCCAGCACTGTCAATCGTGCCACCGCCGAGAACAAGATCACCGTCATAGAGTACAACTGCCTGACCGGGAGTAACAGCCCGCTGCGGCTGATCAAAAACAACCCTTACACGGGAATCTTCAAGCGGCTGAACAGTCGCAGGTTTTTCTGCCTGGCGGTAACGCGTCCTCGCCATAGCCCGGATCGATACATCCGGTCTCGGAACAGAGAGCCAGTTGAAATCCGAAGCGATCAGTTCGTGGCTGTAAAGAGCATTCTCCGGACCGACCGTTAAAGTATTGCGGGCCATATCCTTGGCTACGACATAAAGAGGCTGCTCCGCTGCAATGCCAAGCCCCCGGCGCTGGCCAATGGTATAGCGGATTGCACCGCGGTGCTGTCCGACCGCATGGCCCTCCAGATCAAGGATCTCCCCGTCCGGATAAGAATGCCCGGTCCAATGCTCCAGAAAAGCACCATAGTCACCGTCTGGAATAAAACATATATCCTGGCTTTCGTGTTTCCTCGCATTGACGAGACCGGCCTTTTCTGCAAGAATCCGGACGTCTTCTTTGCGGTAATCACCGAGGGGAAGCGTCAGACGGGAGAGCTGCTCCTGCGTAAGCATGTACAGAACATAGCTTTGATCTTTGCTGCTGTCTAACGCTTTACGCAGCTGCCAGCGGCCGCTTTTTTCATTTCTGGTGATCCGAGCATAGTGGCCGGTGACAAGAGTATCGCAGCCTTCCTGGCTTGCAAAATCCATGAGCGCTTCAAATTTCATATAGCGGTTGCAAGCTATACATGGATTCGGTGTCCGCCCATTTTCATACTCCTGTATAAAATCCTGAATAACAGCCTTTTCAAAAAGCCTGGAATAGCATTGAGACTCAAAGGGTATCCCCAGCTGACTGCATACGAATGCGGCATCTTCTTCATCCTCATCGCTGCAACAGCTTTTTTGACAGACCGGCGCCATACCGGGATCCCGATAAAGCCGCATGGTTACTCCTGTACAATCATAATCCCTCTGCTTCATCAAGAGTGCGGCAACAGAACTGTCGACCCCTCCGCTCATGGCAATCATAGCTCGCATCACAGCTTGTTCCTTCGTGAGTTAAATTCTGCTTTTATCATATTCCCTGAAGAAATCTCTTGTATCCTTGACCACCACGCTGCCGAAGAGGATCAGAGAGAACAGGTTCGGAATGGCCATAAGGCCGTTGCAGACATCCGCTGCATCCCAGAGGAGCTGTACGCTAATCAGCGCACCGGCGGAGGAGATGATCATGTGCAAGATACGATAAATCTTCACTTTATGTGCACCGAAAAGGAACGCAAATGCCGATTCGCCATAGGTATACCAGCCGAGAACTGTAGACAGGCAGAAAAGAATCAGGGAAATCACGATCACAATCTGTCCTAGTCCACCCAGGTTTTGCCGAAAGGCAGTGGCAGCCAGCACTGTACCATCCGTGACGCCGCTGTTCCAGACACCGCTGACCATTATGATAAGCGCTGTGAATGTGCAGATCACAAAGGTATCAAAAAAGACTTCGATAATGCCGTAAAGCGCCTGTTTGACCGGAACATCCACTTTAGCCGTGGCATGAACCATGGCTGAGGAACCGGTACCCGCTTCGTTGGAAAACACACCACGCTGAACCCCTCGCCGGATTGCTACGGCCATTGTGGCCCCCGCCAGCCCTCCGATCACTGCATCGCCGGTAAAGGCTGACTTCACGATGAACCACAGTGCCTGCGGGATCAGCGTGATGTTCATGATCAGGATTATCAGGCCAAATCCCAGATAGATGATTGCCATTATCGGTGTGAGGTACGTGGTAACATCGGCAATCTTTTTCACACCTCCGAAAATGACCAGCCCATCAATGATAAGAATCAAAATTGCAATGACCCAGGGAATCACTATCGTATTTCCTATATATCCGCTGACGGCACTGCTGATGGTATTGACCTGCAGCGCACCGCAGGAGACGAAAGAAACAAAGACTGTAAATACAGCAAATGCACCGCCAAGGATCTTCGCAATGGTCTTCTGCTTCATGCCTTGCGTCAGAATGTACATGACGCCGCCGCGGAAGTTGCCTTCCTCGTCCTGTACACGATAGTGCATAGCGAGAGCAATTTCTGCAAATTTGGTGGCCATACCCCCTATCGCTGCGATCCACATCCAGAAGATCGCTCCGGGCCCGCCAACAGCGATCGCGTAAGCCACGCCGACAATGTTCCCGTTGCCCACACAGGAGGAGAGCGCCGTGGCCAATGCTTTATAAGATCGGATTTGCCCAATCCCGTCATCGGATTTCTTTTCTACATTGAGTACAACTTCCCGGAAGGCTGTTCCGAATCGGGTAAACTGAATGCCGTGGAGGCGGATGGTAAAGTAGAGCCCTACGCCGAAGAATACGGCCAGCATGATGGGCCCAAACAGGAAAGTGCCTAAGTCTCCCAATACTTTTCCTATGATTGCTTCCATTTTTCTTTACTCCTTTACAAAAAATATCGGGGGACTCAAATACGAGTCCCCCGGTTTGGCATCTCTGCCTATCCGCTATAAACCGGCAAAGACACTCGAAAGCATGGACTCGGAAAAACAGGCACAACGACACATGCACATATCCATGGACATGCGCATCATAGAGGAGTAGTTTTTCTCGAATACAGCTTTCATTTTTCTCCCTTTTAAACCTATTGACTTAGTAGGTTATTCCGTTTATACTATATTTACTTCTTCTTGTCAAGAAAAAATTTTTGAGGAGATTTCTATGAAGATCGCACTGGCTCAAATGAAACTGTCTGAATACATCAATGAAAACTATGAAAAAACTCTCAAATTAATCCATAGGGCAGCGGATTACGGCGTACAACTGGTTTGCTTTCCGGAGATCCAACTTTCTCCCTTTTTCCCGCAGTATGAGAAACAGGATGCTTCTCCGTGGGTCATTTCAATGGATAGTCCCTATCTTCGTGGGATCTGTAATGCGTGCAGAACGTCAAAGATATATGCCGCTCCGAATTTCTATGTGGAAGAGGCCGGTCGGCGTTACGACATGAGCCTGCTGATCAATGACAGCGGGACGGTCCTCGGCAAGCAGAAGATGGTCCACATCGCGCAGGCGGACTGTTTCTTTGAGCAGGATTATTACACACCATCCGAAGAAGGCTTTCAGGTTTTCGATACGCCGCTCGGAAAGATAGGAATCGTGGTCTGCTTTGATCGACACTACCCCGAGAGCGTACGCACCTCGGCACTCAAGGGGGCAGAGCTGATCCTGATCCCTACGGCCAACACGAAGGAAGAGCCTTCCGAATTGTTCCAATGGGAAATCAAGATACAAGCATTTCAGAGTAGCGTCAACATCGCCATGTGCAACCGTATCGGTCTTGAAGACAGAATGGATTTCTCCGGAGAATCCATCGTAGCGGATTTCAACGGAAACACGCTTGCCCTGGCAGATGATCGAGAGCAACTGCTTTTTGCGGAGGTTGATTTGTCCGCGGCAAGACAAGCCAGAGAGCGAAAGCCCTATACCTCCCTTCGGCGGACGGACTTGTACGTCTAATCCCTGTATGCAGACACTTTAAGTCTCATGAAGGGCAACGCTAAGAACATAGACAGAATGCTATCAGCGAAGAGAACGTGACCAAGAAAGATAAGGAGTAATGTAACTGTGAAATCTATTCTGATTAAGGATACTACGCGAGAAGAACGCGAGAAAATCGTCCATCAGGCACTCTGGGGAGCATGTGGCATTGACTGCGAATTCTGCTCCGGTTGCGACAATCGCGGCGGCGGACGTATCGAGGGAATTTACCAGGCGTACATTGACGGTGAGAAAGAGATCCAGGAAATCAACGAAGAATACCGCGCTCCGTTTGTAAGAGGATAAGCACAAACAGGAACCCCTGCAAGGGATTCGGCGGATAAAAACTGCGAAAAAAACTGTTGACAAGGGTTTTCTTCTGTGGTATAAACATATCAACCTTCTATGTTTATTCTTTTTGGAGGACTGTTATGTATAAGGCAAGCTTCATCTGCATGATGTGTTGTGACATGCGCTGTGAGATGCGCGTGCGCTTTGCCATACCCATTTAAGATCTCCGTTCATGATGGTCGTTCCCGGGGGATCCAATGGGTCCCCCGGATTTTTTGCTTTTGAGGTTGATTTAATGAAAAAATATTTCGAGCGACTGGTCCGTCACAATTATCGATTCGATCGAATGTGATTTCTTTCTTTCCAAACATCCAAAACCTAATCCAAAATAAAATTAAGAAAGAGGTTACAACCATGTCTAATTATAAATTTGAAACTCTGCAACTTCACGTAGGCCAGGAACAAGCCGATCCCACTACAGATGCACGGGCAGTTCCAATTTATCAGACTACATCTTATGTTTTCCACAACTCCGCACATGCCGCAGCTCGTTTTGGCCTGACTGATGCGGGAAACATTTATGGGCGTCTCACAAACTCCACACAGGAGGTACTGGAAAAACGCATCGCGGCACTTGAAGGCGGTGTAGGTGCTCTGGCTCTTGCTTCCGGCGCAGCAGCTGTGACTTATGTTATCGAAGCTCTCGCACAAAAAGGAGATCATATTGTTGCGCAGAAGACCATCTACGGCGGCAGCTACAATCTGCTGGCACATACTCTCCCTCTTTACGGGATCGAGACCACTTTTGTGGATGCCCATAATCTGGAAGAAGTGACAGCCGCTATTCAGCCCAACACCAAAGCAATTTATCTGGAAACTCTCGGCAATCCAAACTCTGACATTCCGGATATCGATGCCATCGCACAGATCGCTCATGCCCATCAGATTCCGCTGGCAGTTGACAACACCTTCGGTACACCCTATTTGATTCGCCCCATTGAACATGGTGCAGATATTGTACTTCACTCCGCAACTAAGTTTATTGGCGGGCACGGTACCACGCTGGGCGGTATCGTGGTGGACTCCGGACAATTTGACTGGAAATCAAGCGGGAAGTTTGCCCCGATCGCAGATCCCAACCCCAGCTATCATGGCATTTCCTTTGTCGATGCGGCCGGTCCTGCTGCTTTTATCACCTACCTGAGGGCCATTCTTCTGCGGGACACCGGTGCGGCAATCTCCCCCTTCAATGCTTTCCTTCTTCTGCAGGGTGTAGAAACCCTGTCGCTCCGTCTGGATCGGCATGCAGAGAACACCAAAAAGGTCGTGGAATTTCTAGCCGGGCATCCGCAAGTGGAAAAGGTTAATCATCCCTCCCTACCGGAGCATCCGGATCACGCCCTGTATCAGAAGTATTTTCCGAACGGCGGTGCTTCCATTTTTACTTTTGATATCAAAGGCTGTCAAAAAGAAGCACATGCCTTCATTGACGCGCTGGAGATTTTCTCTCTGCTGGCGAACGTTGCAGATGTGAAAAGCCTGGTCATCCACCCGGCAACAACCACACACTCACAGCTATCTACGGAAGAACTGGAAGATCAGGGTATCCACTCCAACACCATTCGCCTTTCCATCGGTACTGAGCACATTGATGATATCATAGCCGACCTGGAAAAAGGGTTTGCAGCAGCGGCAAATATCGAATAACAGGAGGAAGCAATGGATTTCTATGTAGAACAGGCTGTGTTGGATGCAGGAGTTAAAATTATTTTTGCCACGGTCTGCGGGTTAGACAATCACGGCGAGGATCCGGAATGGGCTGCTTATCGTGAAAAACGGCTGGCGGAGCTTTCAGAGGAATACTCCGAGCTGGATGTGCACACTGATCCGATCCTGGAGGGTTTCAACCTCCTGCATGACAAAACAGGTGTAAAGCGGCGCAAAAATATACCAGCCAGCGAGAATCTGATCAAACTGCTCAAAAAAAACCACGGCATGTTCTATATCAATCAGGCAGTGGATATCTACAACCTTATCTCCCTGGAGAGTAAACTTGCCCTCGGTGCGCACAACATTGATCAAGTCGAAGGTGATGTCACACTTCGTTTCACCGACGGCAGTGAGCGATTTGTCCCCATTGGTCAGACGGAACCTGTTCCGGTTGCTCCGCATGAGTACAGCTACTGCGACGATGCAAACGAGGTACTCTGCCGGCTGGAAATCCGACAGGTAGAAAAGACCAAGGTGGACGAATCTGCACAGAACATTTTTTACATTGTGCAGGGTAATGAGGCAACCCCTTATGAGCTGTTGTATGAAACTGCTTATAAAATCATTGATATGACGACAAAATACTGCGGAGGCGTCGGATCAGTTATCACCCCAACTCTCCGTGCTTAAAGGAGCTGAATTCTATGGTTCTTTTAACCAAACGATGTTGACCTTTCCTGAATACCGACTTTTTAAAAATGATGAAAAACATATAAATAATCAGGAGGAAAACATCATGTCTAACATTTATACATCCGCTGATCAGCTGATCGGAAAGACCCCGCTGCTGGAGCTCACGAATATAGAGAAAGAGGAAAGACTGGAAGCCACAATCCTCGCCAAACTGGAATACTTCAACCCCGCAGGATCCGTTAAGGACCGCATCGCCAAAGCTATGATTGACGACGCCGAGGCGAAAGGCCTGCTCAAAGAAGGCTCTGTCCTCATCGAGCCGACCTCCGGCAACACCGGCATCGGTCTTGCCTCTGTGGCGGCTGCGAGAGGCTATCGTATCATTATCGTCATGCCGGAAACCATGAGTGTAGAGCGCAGACAGCTGATGAAAGCTTACGGCGCAGAGCTGGTGCTCACTGAGGGTTCGAAGGGTATGAAAGGCGCTATCGCCAAAGCCGATGAGCTGGCAAAGGAAATCCCCAACGCCTTTATTCCCGGTCAATTTATTAATCCCGCCAACCCCGCCGTCCACAAAGCAACGACCGGGCCGGAGATCTGGGCAGACACCGACGGAAAGGTAGACATCTTTGTTGCCGGCGTTGGGACCGGAGGCACGATCACGGGTGTGGGCGAATATCTCAAGGAGCAAAATCCTGCGGTTAAAGTTGTAGCGGTGGAGCCTGCCGGTTCGCCTGTCCTCTCTAAGGGCACAGCCGGTTCGCACAAGATTCAGGGCATCGGCGCAGGTTTTGTCCCGGATGTTTTGAACACCACCGTGTATGATGAGATCATCGCTGTGGAGAACGAGGATGCTTTTGCGGCAGGAAGAAAGATCGGCCGCGCAGAAGGCGTACTGGTCGGAATCTCCTCCGGCGCTGCGGTCTGGGCCGCGATCCAGCTTGCCAGGCGCCCGGAAAACAAGGGCAAAACAATCGTCGCCCTTCTGCCGGATACCGGTGACCGCTACCTGTCAACACCGCTGTTTGCCGAGTAAAAAATGGACAACACGACGTCCCTTTTGATCCGGCATACCGTCCAGGCACTTGAAGATACCGCCGAGGATCGGCAACTTGACGATCGTCGCGGTCTGCGCCTGGAAGTGGAACGCCTGACCGATCTGCTGATCGACGTGCTCTTTCCCCGCTTTGCTTCATCCGAGACTTCAAGAGAAGCCCGTTTGGAACAGACTGTCGAGTTGTTGGAACATACGCTTGAAAGGATATCCTCTTCCCTCCGATCGGAGGAAATTGTCCGCTCACTTCTTGAAAATCTTCCGGAGGTCGAACGGCAGCTGAAATCGGATCTGGTCGCTGCCTATCAGGGCGATCCCGCTGCAAAAAGCATCGATGAGGTCATTCTCTGTTATCCGGCTTTTACGGCCATCAGCACCTATCGTCTTGCCCACATCCTGTACCGGGAGAATGTACCTCTCCTGCCGCGCATGATGACGGAATATGCCCACCGCCTGACCGGGATCGACATTCATCCCGGGGCATCCATCGGCGATTCCTTCTTCATCGATCACGGGACCGGTGTGGTGATCAGAGAAACAACGACCATCGGCACAAATGTCAAGCTGTATCAGCACGTCACTCTGGGTGCCAAAAGCTTTGAAGTCGGAGAGGACGGAACACTCGTCAAGGGAATCAAGCGGCACCCGGACATTGGAGATCGTGTCGTCATCTATTCGGGTGCCACGATTCTGGGCGGAGAAACGCAGATCGGAAATGATTGCATCATCGGCGGCAGCGTGTGGCTGACACATTCGATCCCTGCCGGAAAAATGGTTTTGGCCCGGGCGGCTGTAACGGATGCACCTCTTACGAAAGAACTAATGACATGTCCCATTCTGGACTGCTCTATGCTTTGAGTCATATCGCAAATGGAGCATACTTCTTCCCCTTTTGACCAATAAATCCTCTGTATCGAACGGAAAATGATACAGAGGATTGCCTTAGAGGGAAACATCCCAAAGGCAGCGGAGCGGTTCATCACCGCTCTGTTTTTTATATGTTTATACGCGGGAAGATTTGTTTTGTCATGCGGTTTTCATGGAAATCACCGCCAGTTGAACTTTCACAGAGGCTTCCTTATCCCTGTATTCTGTGGTATAATCTTTCACAATAACGAGAAATTTTGGGGGGATGCAATATTCGGGAAAGACAATATCATGCCGGAATGGCTGCCTTTTTTCTAAATGGTATTTGCGCGATTTCTGCAGGGATTATTGTAAGCATCCTGCATGACAGGTACCAGTTTAACTACGGATTCTCCGGCACACTGATTTCTATGATGAGCATCGGTAATATGGCTGCCCTCTTAGCTTCCGGAGTGCTCCCCGGTTTCATCGGAGAAAGAGATACAACCCTGCTGCTTTGCAGCGGTTATGCTCTGGGCTACCTGCTAATGGCTCTGACGGGAAGCCCTGCTGTACTGCTAACAGCATTCCTTCTTGCGGGACTTGCAAAAGGCTGCGGTGCAAACATATGCACAAATCTTGTAGGCAACAACACCGACAACAGACCAAAGGCAATGATCCTCATGAACGCCTGGTTTGCCTTCGGAGCGCTGATCTGTCCCTTTCTGATCTCTCTGCTTCAGAAGCAGAATGAGCTTCTGCCGATGATCGGCATCAGTATTTCAGGATTATGCATGTGGATGACCTTCCTTTACGCACGAATACCGGGAAGAAGATTTGCGTCGGGTGTAAAGAAAAATAAAACTGAATACTCCTTCCTGAGAAGCGCGGCCTTTTGGATTCCAACCATGCTGCTGTTTTGCCAGAATGCTGCGGAATATACGGTAAACGGCTGGGTTGTCACTTATTATAAAAATGAGCAGATTCTGAACGGCACACTGGCAGCTTATACGATTACCGTACAGTGGGCATTGACGCTGATTGCCCGTTTGATACTGGCCTTTGGGGTGAAAATAAACCGCCCCTACAAAGCTATGTCTATAATGGGCGTCGGGCTGACGTTCATGTATCTTTTGCTCCTGCAGATGCGAACCGCAATTCCGGCGCTGATTGCACTGGGACTTTTCTCTTTCTCTCTGGCGGGCATATATCCCCTTGCAGTCGCAAGTATCGGGGAAATGACAAGCTCAGCAAGCGTGGGTCTGATGCTGGCTTTCGGAGGAATCGGCGGAATCATCTTCCCGTGGATCGTCGGAATCGTTGCGGATGCGGCCGGCTTACGGAGCGGAATGACGATCAATCTGATTCCATGCGCCGGAATCATTTTTTTCCCGCTGCTTATTTCCTTTAAGAACGCTTCCCAAAGATAAGGAAAGGATGGATTCATCGTAATTAGTCCGTCTGTATGCGTTGGGAACCCATAACGGATACTCTCGATCAATAAGATTTAAGGAGGAGAAGAAATTGGATATTCAGGATATCATCATCCTGTTGGGCGGCGTGGCACTGTTTTTGTTTGGCATGTCGCTGATGGGCGAGGGTTTGAAAAAAGTAGCCGGAAACAGAATGGAGCTGGTACTTTATCGCCTTTCCAGTACGCCCGTTCGTGGTGTTTTTCTGGGAACAGGCGTCACAGCCATCATTCAATCGAGCTCAGCCACCTCAGCCATGGTAGTCGGCTTTGTGAACTCCGGTATGATGAAGCTGTCCCAGGCTCTCCCTGTCATTGAAGGAGCATTGATCGGCACCAGCATCACCGGCTGGATCCTGTGTCTTTCCAGTCTGCAAGGCGCGGGATGGGTAACGATCCTGTCCGCTTCAACGCTCGCAGCCATTGTTGCCGTTGCAGGCATTATTCTTCGGATGTTTTCAAAAAAGCAGATCCGACGTCATGCCGGCGAGATCATGCTGGGATTTTCGGTTTTGATGTTTGGCATGCAGACAATGAGCGGTGCTGTAGAGCCCTTAAAGGAAAGCGCTACCTTCATTGAGCTTATGACCAGCTTCTCTCACCCGCTGATTGGCATCCTGGTTGCTGCAGTGTTTACTGCAATTCTACAGAGTGCTTCTGCTGCAATCGGTATTCTGCAGGCACTCAGCATGACCGGTGCAATCAGCTTTGCGGTTGCCTGGCCTATGATTCTGGGTATCGGCATCGGGTCTGCTGCTCCGGTGCTGCTGTCAGCAATCGGAGCGAAATCCGACGGTCGCCGTGTTGCGCTGTTGTTCCTTCTCATTGAGTTGATTGCCGCTACTGTTTTTGCTGTTCTTTACTATGGGGCGGATGCGTTGTTTCATTTTGGGTTCGGCAGCCTTGTCATGAACCCGGTTCTGATCGCTGCGATTAACACGGGCTTCCGTGTATTGAGCATTGCAATGATTCTCCCCTTCAACCGTGCCCTGATTGCTCTGACCGAGCGCCTGATCCGTACCAGTGAGGATGAAGCTCTGGCTAATGCATCGCTGGACCGTCTGGATGAACGTTTTCTTGCTCACCCGGCACTGGCTGTGGAGCAAAGCCGTCTGACTACGAATGACATGCTTGAAACCTCACGCCAGAATCTAATGGAAGCTCTCTCCCTGCTGGTCAATTACAGCGATGAAAGCTTTTCCGCTGTGGAAGCGCGTGAAGATCGCGTCGACCAGTATGAAGATAAGATCGGCAGTTATCTGGTGCGCCTGAACTCTATGGAACTCAGCCGTTCACAGAGTATTGAGGTCTCCAAAATTTTGCACACACTCAGCGACTTTGAACGTATCAGCGACCATGCAATGAATATCGCGGAGACCGCTCGGGAGATACATGAGAAGAAAATTCACTTCTCTGAACAAGGCCAGATTGAATTGAACGTACTGCTGCAGGCAATCTACGAAGTCCTGCGCCTTTCCTTCAACGCTTTCTCCGCAAATGATACCAGCCTCGCCTTTCGTGTTGAACCGCTGGAGGAGCACATTGACGAGCTGTGTGACGAGATGAAGAATCACCATGTCGAGCGTCTGCAGACCGGTGTCTGCTCCATCGACATCGGCTTTGTTTACAATGATCTGCTGACGAATCTCGAGCGTGTGGCTGACCACTGCTCAAACGTTGCTCTTGCCGTAATCGAGACAGAAGAGAACACATTTGATGCACACGACTATGTGATCCGCGTGCGTGAACAGAGAGAGCACCATTTCGATACCTATTACAATGAATACTGCGAGAGATTTGTGATATAACACGACACTCTCACGTTAATAAAACTCCTGAAACAGCATTTGGTTACTTACCTTGTCTGCTTCAGGAGTTTTGCTGTTTTTTCCTTTTTTTCAGGTCACTTCAACCGGCAGAATCTTCCGGGAAATAGCGGTGATACAGTTTGACGATGCCGCACTTCCAGCAGAGCAGAAGAGCAAAGACGGAGCCGACAGCTGTCTGCATCACCTGGAACGGGAATTTCGCAACCGCATAAGCCGGTGTGCTGTAAATATAGGCACGGCCGATCGTATATCCCGTAAAAGTGATAATCCAGCCCAGAACCGCGCCGACGATAGAACCCCTTTCCTGATGCCGTGCGAAATACTTATGCACGCAGAGGGAAATCACAACAGCCTGCAGGCCATGCACTACAAGAGAGACAAACATCGGTGCGGGATAAAAAAGCATATCGCCGATGAATGCACCGACCCCGCCTACCAGAAAGGCACTGAAAGGATCCAGCAGGACAGCTGCCGTGACAATAATCACATCATTGAGATACATATGACCGCCGGGCACCGGGATGCTCAGCACACTGGTGCTCATAATAATATTCATTGCCATCAGCAGGGCTGTAATGGTCATTTTACGAACAGAAAACCGGCTTTCACTCATCAAAACCACTCCTCTCTCTAAGAGCAGTTTGATTATATACCTATTCTGGTCTTATTTCTATAGCCAGTTTTACACTTTTTTATAAGGTCAGTTTGCTTCGCAGGGCAACTGAACATAAAAAGAATTCACACCGTTGCGGCTTTCTGCCCAGATCTTCCCCTTATGCGCCGTTACAATTCTTTCTGCAATTGCCAAACCCAGACCGTAACTGTGGTTCATGCTTCTGGCTTTATCCACCCGATAAAACCGGCGGAAGATCTTCTTCAGATCCTCAGCGCTGATTTCTTCCCCCTCATCCGATACCTCCAGAAGGGCGAAACGGCCTTTGCGGGAAAGCCTGACCGTTGTTACGGCATTTTCACGGCAATATTTCTGCGCATTGTCCAGCAGGATTTCCACCATCTGACGAAGCTTTGTCCCATCGCCGCGGACAAAGATACCATTCTCGATCTCCGGCTGCAAAGTGAGCCCCTTTTCAAAGAAAACCGCTTCAAAAAGCATAATCGAATCATTGACCGCATTGCTCCAGTCAACTCTCTGAAAAGTTTTTGTCTGTGCGGTGTCATCTGCCCGGGTAAGCATCAGCATCTCTTCGATCAGCCCGCGCATCTGCTGCCCCATTGTCTGAATGGAAGAGGCAAAGCGGGCATGCTCTGCTTCCCCGTATCCTCCGTTCTGGAGAAGTTCCGCATTGGTGAGGATAACGGTCAGCGGTGTTTTCAGCTCGTGCGAGGCATCCGCAACAAACTGCTTTTGTTGTTCCCATGCCTGTGCCACAGGGCGCACCGCCCAGCCGGACAGCAGAATACTGACAACGAGGAACAGCCCCAGCCCTGCAAGCCCAATTAAAACGCAGCTTGTGATCAGGCCTTTCATAGCCCGCATTTCACTGGTGATGTCCGAGAAGACATAAACATTCTCTGACGGCCTCTCATGGCGCAGATAGCGCAGATGATAGGAATCTATGGTCCCTGTCTCACCCTCTCCGGAATCCGCAGCCTCGATCAGCCCGTACAGCAGCTCTTCATCGGAAAGATCATAGTACCCGCCCACGCAGGAAAGGATCTCCCCTTCCTTGCTCACGGTTATCCTGAAAAACGGCAGGTTCATATCCGATGAATCTGCCGGAAGAGCGGGAGTTCTCGGCCTAAGCGCGATCTCCCGCATCATCTGGATGTTATCTCTTTCTATCTGCGCTCTGGTGAAAACGAGCACCAGCCCGAGCATCAACCCCAGCAGCACCAGAACGATCACCATGATGGTCAGGATAAATTTCAGCCGGAGCTTCCTGATCATGCTTCTTCAACCTCCAAATGGTAGCCCATGCGCCGGATTGCTGCAATGTTCAGATTGGAACCGATGCTGGCAAGTTTTTTCCTCAGAAATCCGACATAAACTTCCACATGGTTTTCCACCGCATTGGATTCCAGCCCCCAGATCCGGGAAAGGATAATCTCTTTGGAAAGGATCTGATCACGTGACTGCAACAAAAACCGCATGACGTCAAATTCTCTTGCCGAAAGCCGGATGCTCTTTTCTCCGCAGATCAGAAGCCCGGTGGAAAGATCCAGCCTCGTATTGCCGTAGCAAAGCTCATCCACCTGATTCCCCTGTCTGCGGAGCAGTGCATTGATACAGGCCAGCAACTCACGGCTGTCAAACGGCTTCGTCAGATAATAATCCGCCCCCGCGTTCAGCCCCTGGATTCTGTCTTCCAGCTCGGATTTTGCCGTCAGCATCAGGATCGGTGTTGTGCAGCGCTTTGCCCTTACTCTCTGCGCAACTTCATAGCCGTTCAGCCCGGGCATCATTACATCCAGGATCAGCAGATCATAGATGCCGAGTTCTGCATATTCCTCTCCGCTTTCGCCGTCATAAACAGCTTCTGTTTCAAAGCCTTTCGAACGAAGCAGATATTCTATGGAATCCGCCAGTAGTTTTTCGTCTTCAATAATCAGAATCCGCATTTTTCATTTCCCTTCCTGCTTCATGCATAGCGTCTGAACCGCCATACAATCACCAGACCAACCATCAAAGTGAGAACCGATGCGCCGAGCAGGAGCCAAGCATCCCGGCTAACAGAAGAATTTCCGCCGGACATTCCGGGAAAGCCGCCGTTGCCGGGAGGCGAAAAGCTGCTTCCGCTTTCAGGCGATGAAAAGCTGCTGTTTTCGGACGGCGAAAAACTGCTGTCATCCGGAGGAGAAAAGTTGCTGTTATCCGGAGAAGAAAAGCTTCCTCCGCCACCGGGAGACGGGAAGCCACTCCCTCCGCCGGGAAATCCGTTTTGCCCTTCGGAACCGGACCGGCCCGGCCGATCTCCTCCCGGACCGCCGCCGAAGCCTCCGCCGTTATTCATACTCCCCAAATCAGAAAGGTTGAGATTGGAAGCAGCAATCAGAGCAGAACTGTCTGCACTCTGCCCGTCATCTGTTGAGGGGATCGCTCCGTCGAGCTGACCGCGAATGCTGTCAATTCTCAAAGAACAAAAACTGCGGAGTGTGTCCACACCTTGCTCAAATTCTTCATAGGTGCAGAAAGCCGTCGGATCCTTCTCCACATAAGGCGCAATCATTTCACGCGTCTCGTCGATCATTCCGATTATGTCAACCGAATCCAGAAATTCGGCAAACAGTTCATGGTACTGCTCCAGATATTCTTCGCTGTTGACAATCCAACCCCACATCGGGCGGTCATCGGCAGTGGCGGACAGAGGATCATCAATCGGGTCATTCACGGCATCCGTTGCATCTGCAGATCCCTGGAAGGAACCGAAAGCAAGATTGTAGTCCCAGGGGATCATGGCGAGGCGGCCATCTGCTTCGTGCAGATAGTAATTGTGAATCATGGAGCCCGTATAGCTGTCGCTGTTGACCGTAAAATTATGCACCACGAAATAACGTAGCACCTCATCCATATCCAGCACATCCTCCAGACCGGTTCCTTCGCTGAGCTGCTTCAGACTCCGGATCAGGCGGATTTTGTCCGCATAGGTTACACCTGTTTTCGCATTATTAAAAATGTTGGAATAGCTGTCAGGATCGTCGTCAGTATACTTCAATTTTACATCGCTGCTTCCCATACCCATACCGCCGGGCATCTTGGGACGAGAAGAAGACGGAGGCATCTGAAATCCGGTACCCATCTCATCTGCTGAGGGCGGAGTGAGCGTTTCCGTTTGCTCGTCGGCTTTTTGAGGCTCAGCAGTTTCCTGTGTGTTTTCTGTATCCGACCGGCGCTTCCAGGGCATTCCCATATCTTCCCCGAACTCCTCCATGAAGTCATCCATGTTGAAGTTTTTGCCGTTGCCCGGTCCACCGCCGCCGAAGCTCATGGAGTCCGGCTTATACAGATCGCCGCTGCCGCCGTAAACACGCTGCATGAAGCTGTCTTCTACCGCTTCCACGGCAAGATATAGCCCCCAGTCTTCTCCGTTCACCGTAACCCAGGCATAAGAACAAAGAGGTGCATCTGCGCCGAATTCATCCATCATCCGATACGTCAGATAATCCTTCATGTAGGTGTTATCCTGAATCAGATTGTTCAGGCACAGCTTATCCAGGCCGTGATAGCTTTTTCCTCCGTCATACTGGTCAAACTCAATCTTAAAGCTGTAGCGACTGCTGCCCATAGTCGCCACCGAAGAAAGAGAAGTATTCCCTTTTCCGCGGATCGCGACATTCCTGACCGCTTCGTTGTCAATGATGACGGAACAGACCGTGTATTCCTCACTCGTCGCCGTTTCCAGAAATTCGTCCCAGTCATCGATCACAATATTGATCGTATGGACTTTGGAAGTGTCAAACAGCGTATCTTCATAGCCCATAACACGCTCTGCATTCTCCACGCCAAGCGCGGATGCATTCATAAACAGAACCGTTATCAGCAGTGAGACAATGAGCACGGCAACGCAGATTTTATCAAAATTAGGATGCGTTGACATACCTATTAAGTTTCCTTTCTGTACTTCCCTTTTGAGAAAAATGACAGCCCGTCAGGGCTGCCGGATAAAACCTTATCCCATGTAATCTCCGTTATAGCTGACCAGCACAGCGCTTTGTACGCCGTCCAGATCCGAGAGCTCATTGATAAAGTCGGTGTCGTCAGAGAACAGGCGGACCTCCAGATTCAGCTCCACAGAGCCTTTCTGCGCGCTCTTGCTCTTTACCGTGCAGCGCTTTGTCTTCTCTTTCAGATAGGCAAGCGCTTTCTCTTCACTCTCATGCCCATTGCAGGTCAGCACCACAATGTACGGGTTCGCCATATCTTTGCGGTTGGCAAAAATCAGCAGGATGATACCGATCAGCACACTGCCGAACACTGCCAGAGGGATCATCCCCGCTGCCAGCACAATACCTGCTGCAATCGCCCAGAAGAGGAAGGCAATGTCCAGCGGTTCCTTGATTGCCGTACGGAAACGGACAATGGACAAAGCACCAACCATACCGAGTGACAGCACCACGTTGGATGTCACAGCCAGGATCACCAGCGTCGTAATCATGGTGAGTGCCACGAGCGTTACCCCAAAGCTGGAGGAATACATCACGCCCGAATAGGTCTTCTTATAGATGAAAAAGATAAACAGGCCAAGCCCGAATGCCAACACAAGTGCCAGCACCATATCGAAAATGCTGATGGACGATACATTGTCCAGAAAGCTGGATTTAAAAATGTCTCTGAATGTCATGATTCTTCTCCTGTCTTAACCATATATTCTGCACTGGGCATATTTTGAAAAAGCTGATTCTCTCCTGCCGGGGGTCTGCACCGCTGCACGGATGATCTCCGGCAGATATTCATCCCACTTGACTTCCAGAAGGATCGGGGAATCACCCGCGGGGACTGTGATACAGTCCGGATTTAAGAAATCCGTACAACTCATCCCCGTTCGGATATTATAATCAAAGGTAACCCTCACATTCCCCGGCCGGTAAATGAAGGGTTCCCGGGTATAGTCCACAATCGTCTTGGGCCGCAGCCGCTGATAACGCATTTTGCAGTAGAGTTCCTGCACCAGCGGCCTTCCGCTGTCCATCATCCAGTCCAGCTCCCCATCCACGATGGCCTGTGCCTCTTCTCTGGTCAGGGATGCGCTGTACTTGGTGCCGAGACCGTTGCGCTTTCCCTTTTTCTCCAGGTGGATCACTGAAGGGTCGCCGTTATAATACCGGATACGGAACTTTTCCCGCATGTTCACTCCATCGACCTTTTCCCGCAGGGCTTTGTCGTCCGGATTGTCAAAGTAGAGGCTTCGGATGAGGTACTTCCCGCCGACAGCATGAGGATCCGGCTCCATAACGGCCCGCAGCCGCTGCCGGATCGTCAGCAGATCCAAGTAGTTCAGCTCGTGCTTCCATTCATGCCGGTAATGGATCTCTTCCATCTGCACACTCCCCCTTTCGTTTTGCTGTGCCGTATTTTACTTCTGAATTCTGAAAAGAAACTGAAAAAGAATATGAAAAGATTTTGAATATTACAAAAATTCAGATCCCCGGAACCCGGCTGACGTAATACAGAAAAACAGAAACTGATATTACTGTTTCTTCTCTGCAAAAAACGGAACGGGAGACTCTTTAATCCATCTGACAGAAACAGATTGTATACCGGGCATGGATCGCACCGTTTCAAGAAAAGCGGTGATATCTTTATTGGTAGAAAGCGTAATGTCGGCACGGTAACCTGATTCCGATGCACTGTCCATATGGATATGAAGATTCCTGATCATCATCCTCCTGTCTTTGCAGCCGCGGAGGACTTCATCCAGGGATGTCTTATCTCTGTACAGGAGCTCGATAACCATTTCCGGACGCTGCTTGATACGAAGCCCGAATCTCGCCAGAAAGGTTTCGGTAATCAGGACGAGAAGCGTCCCGAGGATCCCGCCTTCATAAAAGCCGCTTCCGATCGCAAGGCCTATGATACCGGTCGTCCAGAGCCCGGCGGCAGTCGTCAAACCCTTGATGGACATTTTTTTGGTGACGATGATCGTCCCCATGCCGATAAAACCAAGGCCGGTTATAACCTGCCCGCTAAGGCGGGTAAGATCAGCCGGGAGATGAAGCCCGAGAACCAGATAATGGCCGGTAACCGCTGCCGTTGCACCGCTCAGGCAGACAAGAATATGTGTCCTGAAGCCGGCAGGCCGGTTCTTTGCAGATCGCTCCAAGCCGATCACCATTCCGCAGAGAACAGCGATCAGGAGCCGCACCAGCAGTGCCGTAAAATCCATTCCGCGTAAAGGATTAAATAATTCAAGCATTTTTACAGTTCCCTCATTCTTTCTCTCAGGATATGAGCTCCTGCACGGAGCTTACACATTCAAGCTCAGCTACCGAACTGAGCATAGCGGAATGAGAACTGTTGTCACGGCTCATCTGAAGAACAAAAATGGCCGAAGCCGGTGAGCCGCTTACTTCCACATCGATATCAAATACTTTCGCGTCCTGCTTTTCAATCACAGCAGTAATAGCTTCAAGATGTTCGACCGCATCAAACTCCACATTCAGTGTGATATTCCGCAGCCGCCGCTTAAAAAGAACTTCCAAAGGAGCCATCACATTTAGGACTAGCACAATAAGAACGAGAACAAGAATTACACATTCATAAAAACCGGCTCCTGCAGCAAGGCTCATACAGACTGTAGCAAGCAATCCGGTTGCAGTGGTGAGGCCTTTCACCTGCTGATGTGCAACCTTTAAAATGGTGCCCGTTCCAAGGAATCCAATCCCTGTAATAGCCTGAGAAGCAAGCCTTGAGGCATCGAACTTTTCACCTGCGATGGCAATATCTTCCGCCCAGGCACCATGGATCATTTCATATTCATACAGTGTCAGCAACACAGCAAGCACTGACCCGAGACTGATGAGCATATAAGTACGAAGCCCGGCAGCACAGTCATTTTTTGAACGGCCGTACCCGATCACCCCGCCGCACAAAAGTGCAAGCAGAAGACGGAGTATGATACCCGGGAACGTAATAGTCCGCAAAGGGTCTAAGAATGGGAGCATAATCCAGTACCCTCCTGTTCAAACATCCTGTTCATGAGAAATCCCTGCAAATATCCATTCAAACTCCCTGCTTCTGTCCTCTTCTGTCAGGAAATAACTACAGTGTATTATACTACTGAACATCCGGAAAAACCAGATTGAAAATTGCAGAGATGCTGTTGTTAACAAACCCACTCGGAATGGATGATGTTTGCAGAATCATTCTTCTCTGAAACAGAACGCAAAAGCTGCCTGCTTTATTCTTCTGTTTCTGTCTCTCCGTTTATACGCTCTGTCAGCTGATCTTTCAATTGTTCCACATCATACCGTGAAACAAAAACAGTGCTCTCCCCGTCAAGGGTTACAAGACAATAACTGCTGTCATAGGGATAGAAGACAAGTTCAAAGCGTGGATGCGTCTCACTTTCCTGCGTAAAAGTGAAAGAGATTTCAGGTGTTCGCTTTGCTTCTACCTCATCGGCAAATCCCGCAGAAACAAAGCTGCTAACCGTACGGAGAATATCTTCGATTTCCTTCTCTTCTCCATCAAGCAGATAAACAGTTTCCACGGTGGTTTCCTCTTCATCATCCGTCACTGCCCTGCTGACTTTTTCAAAACAGGCAGTCTGCCCCTCCACAGTTACTTCCACTCCTGTCAGAACGGAATAGTCCAGAAGGATCACATCATCCGGACGAAGATCGTCATAATCCATATAAAGCAGATCATCGCTGAGAGAGGAACTGACAAGGTAAACCATCGATGATCCGGCAATCCGTGCGTAACATCCGCTATCTGCATAGTCTCCGATTTCAAGGACAAAGATCTTCTCTTCTTCGACTGTTTCATAAATGGGATCCCCATCATCCGCTTTCAGATTTGTTTCGACCTGAGTGCTCTGGGTATAGTGCATCTCCACCGTTGCAGCAGGATGATCCAACCCATACGAGGCTAGATTATCTGCATCGGCTTGATATTCTACACAACTCTGCCACGCGAGATTGCGGATCTTGTCTGCAAATCCAGACGCAAGAGAATTGTCCAGAATCAGATACCCGTCTCCGTCCTTCAAAAACCATTCATAGGAGTCGGTGTAAGCGATCCCGCTGTCTTCAATATGATCAATTTCATATTCCTGCACTTCCGAGGTAACAATCATCCGGTCAAGCTGCGACATGGAAGGGATGGATTCTTTCTGCACCAGATCATAAAGACCGGCAGAAAAGGCGTCTGCAAGAGCAGATGAGACAAGATACACTTTCCCGTCACCCATTGTGAGGTAGGAAAGCCCATCCATACTTTTTTCTGTTCCGATCTGAAAGACTGTTTTTTCCTGTGCCTGAACGGTAATGGTGCACTGCGGATTATCCAGCCCATATTGTGCCGGATCATCCGGCTTTTCGATTGTCAGTTCCGCATTGACGGAATCCAGCACCTTGACAAGGTTCTCCGCTTTTGTGGGGTTTACCGGGAAATTTTCGTCCTCTTCCCACATCCATTCATCATTCTTTTTACACAGCGTTATTGTTTCTCCGCCATATTCCCATGTAAGGGCTGTCAGTTTTTCCTCATCCAGTGTGTAGAGAAGTATACTGGTGTCCTCTTCCACATCCGTTGCAACTTCTGCTGTCATGTTTCTTGTCAGAATAGTCGCTCCAACAAGAAAGAGCAAAAAGACGACCATCAAACCCAGCTTTTTTCCTCGTTTCATCTGCGTTTCCTCCGAATCCAGATAATGATGCCCACCGCAAGGACAACTGCGGGAATCACAAATACCATCAGAGCAGTCAACCGTGCAATTGTGCTGCTGTCCATCGTGAGATATGAGTAACTGATGCTTTTTGCCCGGATGGAAATACTGTTCTCCTGCCGGCAGATTTCATTCAGGCAATTAAGGAAGAAATCCTGATTACCGCCTGAAACCTGCAGATTTGCCTGATCCTGCAGCAGGGACGCTGAAGAGATCCACAGGATTTTGCTCTCTCCCTCTTCCGCAAGCAGCGCCAGGGCAAACGGGCCATCGATATCTCCGCTTTCCTTGTCATAACTTATCATGTTATATCCGTCTGTCTTACTGAACGCCCCGGATGATGTTGTGAGAAGTTCCGTAACTGTCAGGCTTTCGCGCTCTTCTTCATCTGCTGTAAGTCCATGGGCAATCGGAAGAATCACATAATAACCGTTTTCTCTGAGAGGCGAGGTAATGGTGTGGTAGTTCAGTTCCGGCAGGAGATAATACGGTACGCCGAAGGCATAATACTGCCGGTCAGTTTCCAGGATGACCCCTTCTGTTTCCTGCATTCCGTATTCCGCCATCAAGGCATCAAGATTCGTCCTGCTGTCCCCTTCCACGGGATCAGTAATCAGGATAAGGCTTCCCCCGCTCTGAATATACTGTAAAAGGAGATCTTTCTCTTCTTCGGCAACATCTGTTTTCGGTGCGTTGATCAGAATGCAAGCCGCATCTTCCGGTACTGCATCCTCCGTCAGCAGGGAAAGCTCTTTCATTGTGATATTTTCTTTTTCTACGGCACTTTGAAATGATGATGACAAATCCTCTTCCCCATGCCCCGTAAGGGTATAAATAATCGGAAGCTCTTCACTTGCCACATAGCTAATGGCAGAAGTGAGCGCATTTTCTCCCGCAAAGGAGACGTCGTACTTCCCGGTCATATAATAGGAAGAATAATCGTACTCATAAAAATCGTTTGCGCTGATATAGCTGCTTCGAAGATCCGACTCGACAACTATACTGTTGTTATAGACTCCGCCATCGGTATACTGCTGAGCAAATGTCGGATAGACATCCGGATCCTTCTTTACTATACGGATCCGATCAGACAGGTCTTTGTACCGGGAGAGAAGTGTTTCCACCATGCTTTCTTCTTTTCCCTGCTGGACAATCCAGTAGATCGTGACATCCTGTTCCAATGAAGAAACGATGTTTTTCGTCTGTGCGGATAGTGAATACAGTTTGGAATCTGTCATATCCAGCTGTGTCCAGCTTCCGGGCAGTGTTTCCACGAGGACATTGGCCATAATTGCAATCGCAAGCACCACTACGAGCGACAGGACACTATATCCTCCGATACGAAAAGATTTTGTCCGAAAGGCAGAAGTGAGCTTTTTCCAGAATGAATTTTTCATGTTTCGCTCCACCTCCGCTTCTCGAGCGACTGCACTGTCATATACAGGAAAACACCTGCGATAGACAGGAACAATACCAACGTGCGCAGATCAAGCACTCCTCCCGTCATGTCTTCAAAGCGTGCAAACAATGAAAGATTTTCCATAAGTGCCGGAACGAGCCCCGCATACTTATCCTGAAAAACGGTGTATGTGAACATGAGAACAGCAAGCAAGACCGCTGCCGTCAGCATTGCAGCAAGAGAGTTCTTTGTCATTCTTTCCGCTAAGATACTGAGCAGCAGGGCAGCAATCGTCAGCGTGAGCAGCGAGGAAAACGCTGTAGCAGACAGAAATCCTGAAAGGCTGGAAAGGAAGTAATTGATCAGCAACAGCACAAAACAAAGCCCGGCAGCGACAGCCTGGCTTTCCGTCAGGGAAGAAATAAACATTCCCACTGCTATCAGCGCTGCGCCAAGGAGATAAAAGCCGAGCAGTGCACTGAATGCAGCCGGAAGATTCACATTGCCATAAGCAGAAAGCATCACCGGATAAGTGCCCATCACGAACACCGGGATCACAAATACTGTTAACATGGCAAAGTATTTTCCCAAGACAACATCTGTCATGCTGATCGGCAAGGAATACAGCAGGTTATCCGTTTTCTGACGTTTTTCTTCTGCGATGCTCCGCATTGTCAACACCGGAACAATGATCATAAATGTAAAAGACATATTGCTGAGCACATATTCAAAGCTCGCTATTCCGGAACGAATATTAATCGCCATCGTATAGATTCCCGCAAAGAGCAGCAGGAAAGCGATAAACACGCAGGCTGAAAGACTGGTAAACTGGGATAACAGCTCATGCCGATATACTGCTTTCATTCTTTCACCTCCTCCACTGTTTCATCTTCTGAGGTAAGTTCAATAAAGATATCCTCCAAACTTCGTCTGGAGCGGTTCATCTGCACAATCGGCAACTTTGCATCAGCAAACAGGAAAAACAACTCCCGACACAGATTTCTGTCTCCTTCCGTAGTCTCGATACAAATTCTGCAGACCTCTCCTCCCTGTGGTTCAATTTTTATTTCGCACTTCTCCAGTCCATTCAGAATCTTTTGGATCTCTGTTTTCCCCGCCTCCACAAACAGTTCCACAGAACTTTTTTCTGTAAACAGGTTTTCCAGATCTTCAGGGGTCCCACTCGCGACGAGAGATCCTTTTGCCAGGATCAAAACGTTATTGCATACACTTTGTACCTCTGAAAGAATATGGCTGGAAAGGAGAACGGTATGCTCCCGTCCAAGATCCCGTATCAGACTGCGAATTTCCACGATCTGTTTCGGATCCAGCCCAACAGTTGGTTCATCCAGAATGATAATGTCAGGTTCACCGACCAAAGCCTGTGCTATACCAACACGCTGCTTATATCCTTTAGAAAGATTTTTAATCAAACGATCAGAAACATCTGCAATCTGTGTACGTTCTATCACCTTTGCAATCTGTTTCCGCCGCTCTGATTTCGGCACCTTTTTTGCTTCAGCAACAAACTCCAGATATTCTTTCGGCGTTCTGTCCAGATAAAGCGGCGGCTGTTCAGGCAGGTATCCGATCAGCTTTTTCGCCTGTTCCGCTTCCTCAAAAATGTCATAGCCTCCGATTTTAATCTCTCCGGATGTGGCCGCGAGGCACCCTGTTATCATATTCAAAGTGCTCGATTTTCCTGCTCCGTTCGGACCCAAAAATCCGTAAATCCGACCCTTTTCTATCTTAAAAGAAAGATCTGTGACCGCCGGATGGTTACCATATAGCTTTGTCAAATGGCTTACTTCAATCAATTGATCGCCCCCTTGATGTATTGCACCTGTTTCCGGTCAGGTGCATCTTTGTGCATCTTAGGATTGCATATTAAAAAGAACCTGAAAAATTTGTTAATTCTATATGAATTCTGTCATCTGAATAAAAAATAACAGGAGAAAGGCAAGCTGTCTTTTCTCCTGTTCTATAGTATTTTTGAATAATGATCTTTTTATCCGATAATACTGGTTTTGCTCTCCAGCCCTTCTCTGACGGATGCGCTGCTTGTTGCATCTGCGGAAAGATCCGCTTTCCCGACCAGGAGTACGGCAACCGCTTTCATCTCGGGATCCACACCGAACTTCTCGCAAAATTCATCGTGCTTCTCGCCGTTCAGCGCATTCGTGGGGGAAGAAACAACCTTTGCTCCGTAACCAAGCGATGCTGCTGCCAGATACATGTTCTGAACTGCCAGACCACAGTCAAAGCTCGGGTTCGGTGACATGCTTTTTTCATTCACATACACGAGAATTGCCAGGGGAGAATCTCCAACAGACGCTTTAGCCCCTGTTGCCATCGGAGGCATGTCACCCTTGGGAGGCTCTTTTCCATCCATTTTCCCCGGTGCAGCGCCGGGTGCGCTACCTGGTGCTCCGCCCGGTGCGCCGAAAGGCATTCCTGAACCGGAAATCTCTTTCATGACTTCCTGATCGGTCAGTGCCACAAAGAACCACGGCTGCTGGTTGATTGCACTCTCCGCGGCAAGGCCTGCCTGCAGAATTGTCCGGATATCTTCTTCGGGAACTTTCTCGTCGGTAAATGCCTGTGTTGTCCCGACCGTCATGATCGTATCAACTGTCGTTTCTGCAAAAGCAGCAGGGACAGCGCTGATCAACAGAGTTAAAACCAACGCAAGAACAGCAAATCTGTAAACTCCATTTTTCATTATAAACAATCCTCCTCTTTTCATTCTTCCCAGGCATATTCCCCGGGAAAGATTCTGACAGAATGACAATATAAGCCTTCTTGCTGAAATGATGCTGAAAAACTAATAATAAGAATGCGGATATCCTCCGATATAATTCATCGGATCTACTGTTGATCCGTTTACCCTGACTTCAAAGTGCAGATGCACGCCGTCCGCGCCATAAGTAGTACCAGTATTTCCGACCCCACCGATTGTCTGTCCCTGTGAAACAGTGCTCCCCACTCCGACATACATGGAATTCAAATGCCCGTAAAGAGTAACAAGGCCGTTCCCGTGGTCGATCATAATGCAGTTCCCGTATCCGCCGGAATACTCTGCCATAATCACAGTCCCGCCATCCGCCGCTACAATGGGAGAGCCGGCACTCTGGTAGCCATCGATATCCACACCGGTATGGGATGTACCGGTACTTTCGCGGTACCCATAGGTACTCGTTATTACAGTATGCCCGGGGAACGGCCAAACAAAAGAGCCTGTTCCGCCTGCTGTGACTGTCGTTACCTGCCCGGTATAGGTATATTCTTCATACATTCCCGTCTCTTCATTATACTCTGTCACCGTTGTTGTTTGCTGTGCGGCAGCAGCCTGTGCCGCATAGTAATTTGCCAGGAACTGATCCACCGCTGCGCTGGCATTGGCTTCCGCCTGTTCAGCCGCGCGCTGTTCTTCTTCCGCCTGTTCTATCTTTTCCAGATATTCCTCAATAACGGCATCTGTTTCAGCGATCTGCTCTTCCAATTCAACTTTGTCAGCTTCGAGCCCTGATTTTATTGCTTCCTGTTCCGCCTTTTTTTCTTCACAGTCAGCCTTTACTTCACGGAATTCCTGCTCTACCCTCTGGTGTTCCTGTCGAGCTTCCTGCAGCTGAGCATAAAGTAAAACGTCCGACTCCATCACATTTCCATAGTCATCCACAGCTGAAAGCAAAGTGCTGTAAGAATCGGCATTCAGAAAAATTGCCAGAATGCTGTATTCGCCGTTTTCTTCCATTGCTCGCAGACGCGCCCTGTATCTTAAAAGCTGTTCTTCTTCCTTCTGCTGTGCTGCCTGAACCTCAATCATTTTATCTTCTATCTTTTTGTCATACTCCAGAATTCTGGCGAGGATCAGAGAAATCTGCTCCTCTGTCACAGCAAGCTCCTCGATACAGGCTTCCCGTCTCTCTTCAAAGACTATCTTTTTTTCGATAAAAGCTGCCTGCTCTTCCTTCAGGGTCTGTACTTTATTCTGAGCTGTAATACGTTTCTCTTTCGCTACATCTTTTTCTGAATTCAAAGCAGCAAGCTGCTCATCAAAACTGTCTGCCCAGGCAGCAAGCTGCAATGCTGATATAAAAACCGAAAGCAGAAGGAACACCGACAAAAACCGTGCCGGTCTTCTCCTGCTTTTTTGTTTGTTCGTTGTTCCAGCCATTTTTTGCTCCTTTCCTGTCTTGCTGTGCCTTTTATATCACAGAAAGCTGAAAGGATACTGAATATCACTGAAAACAATCTACTGTTTCCTGTTTCTGAATCACTTTTTTATGTTGTCAAACCGGCGATTTCCAGTTTGTCGTAATAGGAATACCAGACGGTATCCCCTTCCTTCAGGCCGGTAAGGATTTCAACCTGCAGGCCGTCTGAAAGGCCGGTTTCCACTTCGACAGGCTTGGAGAGCGTGCCTGTCCGTTCATTGTACGCGGTGTATACTGCTGATTTTCCGTTTTTTTCCGTCAATGCTTCCGAAGGAATCAGCAATACATTTTCTCTGCTGTCAATTGTGATATAAACAGAGGCATTCATCCCGCCCAGCATCAAGCCTTCTTTTTCCATCTGGATCGTAGCACTGTATTTGGTGTTGCCTCCTTCATTGGCCGCTGTAGTATCAACATCAGAAATGATTCCCGTGAAGGAACGGCCCGTCAGAGCGTCCAATGTTACGGAGGCTTTCTGCCCCTCCTGAACAGAGAGGATATCCAGTTCGTCCACCGTAATGGTGACAGAGACGGTCTCCTGAGGGGTTATACTGAGGATCGTTGTGCCGGTAGTATCATACCGTTTGGCAGCCTGGGCCTCGGTAGTGTTCCCGTTTCCCGATATGCCTCCGCCTCCGGAGGCCATTCCACCCTTGTTCCCGCCGCTGCCGGAATCTTTTTTGCCGTCCTGGGACTCTTCCCCTTCTTTCTTTTCCCCGTTCTCAGATCCGTCCTTTGTTTTTCCGTTTTCATCTTTTGACGAATCGGATTTTGAATTATCATCCTTTCCGGAAGATCCCTGGCTGGAAGAAGGATCATAGTCGTTGTGCCCGACGTATACCATCATAGCCAGATCTGTGCTGTCATAGGCAAAAAGATACACATCGCCGACTTCAATGTTTTTTCGCTGCCACTGTGATCCGTCCCACGTAAAAGCATAGGGATAGCTTGCGCTGTAAGATTGCGTCATGGTATCGGCAGAGGTTTCAACATAGCCTGTCTGGATATAGTCAACAATCTCCGTGTCCCAGCCCTGCATCATGGCCGTAATACTGCCGTCACTGTTCACTCCCGTTACCATGCCGACACGGTTTCGGTATTCTCCTTCACCGTCTTCATAGGATAACAATTCCAGCTGATAGCCGTATCCGTTCGTGCTCAGCAGTTTCAGAATACTCTCGTCCACTCCTGAGACGCAGCCGTCACACGGCGCGGTGACTACACCGCTGTCATACATTCGGAAGAGTTCTGCAAGCACTTCTTCATATTCCCTGTGCTCTGCGGCAAGTGCCTCGTAACCGCCGTTTACCGGCGGCAAATCTATACGGAAGAGGATTACGCCGGCTTCCGCGATTTGCCCGTCATAAGCATAGACACCGTAAACCAGCCCCTCGGAAGCAAAGGCCTTCCATGCGCTATGCACATAGAGCAAACCGCTCCCCACAAAACGGCCATCCGCTGTTTTGACCTGAACGATTTCTCCGATTTTTCCATATTCATCGTCAATGGTGATTGTTGCGATTCCTTCCTGCGTGGTTTCCACTCTGCCAGGAAGTTCCGTACCGTCAGAGAGGGTAACTGCTACCGTCTCGCCAATTCCAACGGAGGCCTCCATAGGAATCCCCGCAGCCATCAGGCCATCCAAAGAGAGAACCGCCAAAGCTCCGTCACGCAGCAGGACATCCTGAACCTGTTCTCCTTCCGAGGCATAAATCGCTTTGACTCTCCCCGTCGCGGCCGCTGTCAGAGTGGTCGTCAGGGAAGTGGACTGTATCTCGTCAATATCTGCCGATACTTCCGTCATTACCTCCCGCAGGGAAGAAATAGCCTCCATAACGGATGCCCGGTTCACCGCCGCAACAGGATCTCCTGCTTTGACAATCTGCCCGTTTTTCACAAGATATTCCGTAACCTTTACTCCGGTCTGAACAGCAATATTCTGTGCTTCCTGCTCAGCAAGGGTACCTGTACCGGACAGGGTCTTTTGAATGGATCCGGTTTTCACATGTGTTGAAAGGATACTGGCAGTATTCTCGGAGATGTCTTCCTGCCTCAGGAAAAAGTACCACCCGGCAGCTGCAATCGCCACAATAACGATGAACAGTACAATAAGTGCAATAATTCTTCCTGTTTTTTTCTTTCTCTTTTCCATCGTCCTTTCCTTTCAGCCTCCATAGTGCAGGGCGTCAATCGGCTTCATTTTCGCCGCTTTGTTTGCAGGATACAAGCCAAAAACCACCCCGATCAGAAAACAGAAAACAACAGCGATCAGAACAACTGTTCCGTTCAGCGCAAAACGCATGCTGAGGCTGGAGGCTACTACCGCTGCCACTTTCAGGAGAACCCAGGACAGCAGGATTCCGATGCCGCATCCCAGCATACATAACACGACAGCTTCCATCAGAAACTGAAGAAGAATCGTGCCTCTGTTTGCTCCGATTGCCTTGCGGATACCGATTTCTCTGGTACGCTCTGTCACAGTGACCAGCATGATATTCATAATTCCGATTCCGCCAACCACCAGCGATATCCCCGCAATTCCTCCCAGCATAATGGAAAGGATGGAGGTAATACTGCTCATCGCACCTTCCATGACATTCATAGAATCGACGGAAAACGCATCTTCATCATCCTCAAAGCGTTCCTTGAGAAGCTCTGTCATTGCGGTTTCTGCTTCTTTCATGGAGGTATTAGCCGAAGCGCTGACGGCAAAACCGGTTACGTCTTCCGTCACCGTAGAGGAAAGACGGAGCAGCGAAGTATACGGAATATAGGCACTCATCCTCCCGGAAGACATGGAAGAAGTCATATTTTCATTTTCCGACAGAACTCCTATGATGGTAAACTTCATTCCGTTGAAAGACACTTCCCGCCCAATGCAGTCTACAAAGCCGATCAGGTCTGTCGCTGCCCTGTTGTTCAGGATACAGACGCGGGTATTGTTCTCTACATCGGCTCTGTTCAGAAACCTGCCCATGGCAAGCTTGAGCCCTTCAATTTCGTAATAAGAAGACGTTGTACCGTAAAGCGTAAACGTTGCGTTATCCGCTCCGTATTTTCCGGTTACGGATGCAGAAGCCGTAGGTGCCATACCATCAACGGTTTTCATTTCCTGCACCCAGTTATCAAGATCGTCCAGATGGATTGGATTTCCCTTGTCGTCAGAGATCGTAACCGTCAGCAAATCATTTGCTATTGAGGAAACAGCATCCGTCACCGATGTAGTAGCACCGTTCACAAGACTTACCAGCACAACAAGGGCCGCCACCCCGATGATAATACCAAGCATTGTAAGCACCGCACGCAGTTTATTTGCTCCGATGCTGCGCAGTGCCATCCGGAAAGACATGATCATCTCTCCACCTCCGTCAGTTTCCCGTCACGGATATGGATGATCCTTTTTCCCTCTGCTGCCACCTCGTTGTCATGAGTGATCAGGACGATGGTATTCCCCTGTTCATGCAGTTCGCGGAAGATTTGCATAATATCTTCCGTAGTGTGGGAATCCAGGTTGCCGGTAGGCTCGTCTGCCAAAATCAGAGAAGGTCTTGTTACCAATGCACGTGCAATCGCGACACGCTGCTGCTGGCCGCCCGAAAGCTCTGTAGGCAGGTGCTTCGCACGTTTGGTCAGGCCGACTCGCTCCAGCGCTTCTGCCACTCTTCTCTGGCGTTCCGAACGTTTGACCTTCTGGTAAACCAGCGGCAGCTCCACATTTTCTTCAGCCGTCATTTTCGGGATCAGGTTGAAATTTTGAAAAACAAAGCCGATTTTCTCATTGCGTACTTTTGCGAGCTGGTTTTCGGTATAATCCTCAATCGGCACTCCGTCAAGGCAGTAAAGGCCGGCATCCGCCGTATCCAGGCAGCCGATAATATTCATCAGGGACGATTTTCCCGATCCTGACGGGCCGATTATGCTGACGAACTCATGTGGATATACATGCAGATTGACATGGTTCAGCGCATGCACCCGCTCGTCCCCGACCTGATAGACTTTTGAGACTTCTCTCAAATCAATCATGGAGCGCCTCCGTTCCAGCCGCCTGACGGGCGATTACCACTGCTGCCTGACGGGCGAGTGCCTCCGCTGCCTGACGGACGGTTTCCGCTATTACCGCCGAAACCACTGCTGCCCATATTGCCGCCAAAACCGCTACCGTTTCCACCGCCCATGTTGGGCATTCCTCCGCCGAAGCCCATCGGGAAGCCCTGCGTCGTTTGTTTTTCAGTATAATAAACGGTATCGCCTTCCTTCAGGCCGGAAGTAATCTCCGCATAGCTGCTGTTGGTGATCCCGACCGTGACTTCCACCAGCCCGCCGAACTCCTTTGTCTCCTCATCATAACTTGTGTACACATAGGATCTGGAGCTTGTCTGATTCAGGGCATCAATTGGAATGATCAGAGCATCGTCCACACCCTGAATCCGAATCACCACCTTGGCAGACATCCCCTGCAGCATCTCAGGTGTTTTATCCAGCGTTACAACGGCAGTATACAAAGTTACACCGGATGAACTGTTTGCCGCCTTATTAATATCCGTCACTGTGCCCGGAAACACTTCATCCCCGATAGAGCTGACGGTAACCTGTGCCCTCTGCCCCAACTCCAAGGAAAGAATGTTGCTCTCGTCCACATTCATTGTCACTCTCATACTCCTGTCCGGGGAGACTGTGAACATTGCCGTTTCCGCATCCTCCGCAACAGCAGTTTCATCATAATCCACTGTACTGACCGACCCGCTGTACGGAGCCAGAACTGCCCCGCTCTGGTAAAGCGCCATCAGCTCCAGGAGAGTGTCTTCCATCTCTTCACGCTCGTCAAGAAGAGTCTGGTATTTGGCATAGTAAGACAGGTCCGTCAGCCCAAACAGGCTCGAACCGGAATAAACTTTCTGGTTTTCAGAGATATAGACAGTCGAAATCGTCCCGCTGGTACCGGAAATTCGCATGGCACTGTGGATTGCAAGGCTTCCGCTGCCGATCATCTGTCCCTCTTTGGTAAGCACTGTCACCATTTCATCCGGTTCCGTCTCGTCATCCGTGACCAGAATGGAGGCCATTCCGTTGAGGCAGCTCTCTACAGTACCTTCCAGTTCTGTTCCGTTTTCCCGCCGAACGATAACCGCAGACCCTTCCGCCAGGTCCGGTGCGGGAATCCTCACAACCATAGAACCGTCCAGCGAAAGCACTGCCAGTGCTCCGTACTCTGCCATACACCTGACAACATCATCTTCCACCTGTGCGTAGATCTTCTTCACACGCCCTTCAACCCCGGAAGTGATATAGTTGTCTATCGTGTCGGCACTGGCTTCATACAGTTTGCTGTCCAGCGAGCTCATTTCCTGCTGCAGGGCATCCATAGCATTCAGCACAGAAACCGTGTTTACCCGAGCCAGCACCTGGCCTTCCGTGACCGTTTGATTAGCCGTGACAATCACTTCATCGATTGTCACACCTGCTGGCACCGTAATACTGTCTTCATCCACATTCAGCAATGTACCGGATCCCGAAACCTGGGTGCTGATGCTGCCAATAGTCACCTTGGCGGTGGATATTTCCTTATCGTCATCGGCAAGATTTTGCGTCACCTGCCGCTGCAGATAGCGCACGCCTACCGTCAGACCGACGGCAAGCAGAAGAAGGACAAAAATCACAACGCGTATGATTTTTCTTCTCTTCTTTTTCTTTCTCTTTTTTATGGCTTCAAACAGAGCGTCATCCCGTCTGTCACGCTGTTCCATAATAACCCTCCCATCGATTCGGATGGATATGCATGAATAGCATGCATTTTATTAACAAGAATTATAAAACAGCTTGCTGAAAAGATGCTGAAAAACCACGATGATTCCGTAGAGCACATATAAAAAGAAGGGTCGAAGGGTATCTATACGCCATAAAAAAGAAGCAGGAGAAAAGCACTCAGGCTCCTCTCCTGTTTATCATTTGCATTGTTTCTGTTCTTCAGTCCCACCAGAAGAGCTTGACACTGCCGCCGCGCAGATGATCGCGTGTAAACACTGCCATTGGCATAACAGTATCCTCCTGTTCGTCACACACGTTATAGAAATGGAAGTTTTCTCCCTCTTCGCGGTAATATCCGACAAAATGAGGGATTCTCTGTTCATGGTAGCGGAAGATGCCCATCGAGCTTTGCTGTGCCCGGGCAATTGATTCTTTTCGTCCATGGACCTCCTGCCAGCCGGGGAGGTATTTTGTCAGGCAGCGACGCATAACATGCATCAGGGTAGGTCCCGGCATATGCAGAAGATGCATACCATCCATCTCCTGCAGCAGGTCCTCAAACTGCAGTTCCCGTCCCATGTGCTTGCAGAGATTATATACCGCGATCGGCCCACAGCTGTTTTCTTTAGCCGGGATAGTCCGATAGATATAGCCTTCCAGAAGATCCTGATTCTGAATATATCCTTCCGCCGTCCAAGCACTTTGCGTTTTGATATCTTCTTCTTTTTCTTCCCGGATGTTCTTCTCTTTAAACAGCATGAATGTATCTCCAACGGTGTGTTTTCTGAGCCAAATTATAGCAGAACCCACCCGAAAAAAACAACCTTTTTTGTTGTATCTTTTTTCGGGAATTTGCCGCAGTTACAGCTTTTTCATGTTTGAGGTGACGAAATTTCCCGTTTTTTCTGTTTTTTTCGCTTTTTCCTGTAAAATTCGTCATTTTGCACCTTGTTTTTTCTTCGGAATGGCACTATAATCTTATTTGTATGAGCAGAAGCATTGTAATAACGTTTTTTAATAAAAAGATTCCTGTTTCTGCACATTTTATCATAAAGGAGAATGATTATGCCTACGAAAAAAAATGAGTCTTCCAAAGAAACCAAGAAGGCCCCTCTCGCAATAGAAAAAGAAGAAAAGAAAGCTGCTCCGGCGAGAAGCCGTAAAAAAGCCGAACCGAAGCCTGAAACGGAACCCGCAGCGGCAGCAGTGAAAGAAGTGCCTGAAGCCGAGCCTGCGAAAGAAGCTGTCAAAACAGTGAAGAAAGCAGCCGCCAAGACAGCAAAAAAGGCTGCCGAACCTGCAAAGGAAGAGACTGTGGCTGACGCCGCAAAGGAGTCTGCAAAGGCAACAAAAAAAGCGGCCGCTAAAAAGCCCGCAGCAAAAAGAACCACCAAGAAGTCCGTTCCTGCTGCAGAGGCTGCTCCCGCAGACGTGCCTGTTGTGGAAGTTGCTCCTGTTGAAGAGCCTGTTGTAGAGGTTACTCCCGTAGAACCTGCCGCACCGGAAGTTGTTATCGAAGAGGCTCCTGCTGCAGAACCTGTTGTCGAGGAAGCAGCTCCAGCAGAAGCCGAAAGCGTTGAAGTGATCAACGAGTGGCAGGAAGATCTTCCCCAGCCTCGCAGAAGCGTCGCATTTATCGGCTCCGAATGCTACCCGTTTGTGAAAACAGGCGGCCTCGGCGATGTTATGTATGCACTTCCGAGAGCTCTGACGAAACAGAACTGTGATGTCAAAGTAATTCTGCCGCGTTATAAATGCATTCCCTGGGAGTACCAGGAAAAGATGGTTTATCGTGGTGCCTTCTCCATGAATCTCTGTTCCGACGGCCGTTCTTTCTACGTCGGCATTATGGAATATGTCTGGGACGGCGTGGTGTATGACTTCATCGACAACGATGAGTTCTTCAGCTGGGGCAACCCGTATACCAACCTGGTAGATGATATTCCCAAGTACTGCTACTTTGCTAAAGCAGCTCTTGCTGCACTGAACTATCTGGACTGGGTTCCGGATGTCATCCATTGCCATGACTGGCAGACCGGTCTCGTTCCGCTCTATCTGCGCACACAGTTCGCCGGTACACCGGTCGGCAGGGCAAAAGTGATGATGACCATCCACAACCTGCGCTTCCAGGGCGTTTACAACATTCCGACGATCAAATACTGGTCCAGCCTGGACGACTGGCTCTTCAACATCGATGTTCTGAAGCAGAACTATGTTGATGCCAACATGTTCAAAGGCGGTCTTGCCTTCGCCGATATGATAACCACGGTGAGCGGCACGTATGCCGGTGAGATTCAGACACCATTCTTCGGTGAAGGCCTGGATGCACATCTGCGCCATCATTCCTACAAACTGCGCGGCATTGTCAACGGTATCGACTGCGACATCTGGAACAGCAAAACGGATTCCCTGCTGGCTGCAAACTATGACCTTTCCGATGTTCTGGCAAAGAAGAGAGAGAACAAGCGTGCCCTTCAGGAACGCCTCGGCCTTGAGGTAGATGAAGGAAAATTCGTCATCGGCCTGATCTCCCGCCTGACTGACCAGAAGGGGCTGGACCTTGTGAACGCCATTCTCCCGCAGATCATTGACGGCAACACCCAGGTTGTTGTTCTCGGCACGGGTGATGCCCGCTATGAGGATTCCTTCCGCTACTACGAAAACGCTTACAAGGGCAGTGTCTGCTCCAACATCATGTATGACGAGAGCAGAGCCCATCAGATCTATGCCGGTGCTGACGCGCTGCTCGTTCCCAGCCTGTTTGAGCCCTGCGGCCTCACACAGCTCATTGCCATGCGCTATGGCACGGTTCCCATTGTGCGTGAGACAGGCGGCCTGAAAGACACCGTACAGCCTTACAATCAGTACACGGATGACGGCAACGGCTTCACCTTTGACCGTTATGAAACCGGGCTTCTGCTCGACGCCATCAACCGCGCAAAGACGGTCTACTTCACTGACCGCTGGCGCTGGGATGAAATGGTACAGCGTGACATGGCAAAGGATGTCTCCTGGGAGAATTCCGCAAAGCAGTATCGCGCACTGTATCTCGAGCTCAGACCGTAATATCCCGAAAAAGTTTTCAGGGCAGGATTTCCTGCCCTGTTTTTTTATTGTTCATTCCCGCGTTTCCAGCACATTGCAGTGCTCGCGAAAGCACAGGTACCTTCGATTTCAACGCCCTGTCGCGAGCTGAGAGAAACAGTCCCATTTTTATGAACTACCGGTTGCCTTCTGCAATGCTTCGGACAGGTCGGCAAATTCCTCCGGCTGAACCTTGCACACAGCTCTGTCAAAAGTAAAGAGGCCGTTCGTCTCATCCTCTACATCGGATACCTGTGTATACACCGTTCCGCAGAGGCCCTTTTCTACAAGCGGAGGCAGCTGCTTTCCATAGAGATCTCTCAACGCAGCGACGAAATCTTCCCTGGTTTCAAATTTTTTATAGCCATAGGTCTTTTCCCGGTTGAAGCTGTGTTCCGGAATCTTCCAAACATATCCTCCAAACTCTGAGAGGAACTGCGGGAGAGGCTTTTTGCCGAGGTGCAGCTTTTCGAAATAGATGTGGAGACTGTCAACGTCGCTCTTCTTCTGGTGAAACCAGCCCGACGTGCTGTCAATAAACCGGGTGGAATCCAGCTCTTTCAGTTTATCATAAGCCTCGTCTGCACAGAATTGCCCCCAGCCTTCGTTAAAGATCGTCCACAGGCAGATGCAGGGATGGTTTTCCAGTGCTGTAACGGTTCCTTCCATGGCTTTCAGAAATTCTTTCCGGGTATTGGGATCGCGGTGCATACCGCGGTCATTTCTTTTCTGGAAATGCAGAGTCGGGAGAACAGTATCCCTCAGATAACGGTAATCCCCGTTGTTGACCATATCCTGGAAGACAACCATCCCCAGCCTGTCACAGTCGTAATAGAACAGCTCCGGCTCAATCTTGATGTGCTTGCGCAGCATGATAAAGCCAAGTGCCTTCATCGCCAGAATATCCTTTTCAAACCCCTGTGCACCGGCCGGCGTATAAAGGCCGTCACTCCAATATCCCTGATCCAGCAGGCCATTGAAGAAATATGGTTTTCCGTTCAGGCAAAGACGCGGAATCCCGTTGACAGGCTGCACCGTTAGCGTACGAAGGGCAAAATAGCTCTCCACCTGATCTTCTCCGGATACGACTGTAAAGTGATAGAGATACGGTGCTTCCGGGCTCCACCGCTTCGGCTGCTGCAGTGTGAGGTTCGCTTTCCCGTCGCGGATTGCGTATTCCTGCCCCTCTATCAGCAATGTGCCGTTTTCGACGCCTTCTGTCGTAATTTCCACCCAGTTTTCCCCGGTGCGGATTTTGATGCGGGATACATACTGTAACGGCACAGGCTCCAGCCACACCGTCTGCCAGATGCCGGAACAGGGTGTATACCACATACCTCCCCGGTTTCGGCTCTGCTTCCCCCAGAGATACTGTAGGGAAAGGTCATTAACGGTTCGAACTTCAAGGCTGTTGATGCCTTCGTACAAAGCCTCCGTTATTTCCGCGGTAAAAGGCAGATACCCGTTCTGGGAACGGCATACTTCCCTGCCGTTAACCAGCACAACGGTGTCACGGCTCACAGCTCCGAAGTGGAGCAGGATCCGCTTTCCCTGCCATTCTCCCGGAACAGAAAATGACTTGCGGTAAACGAGCAGATCACCGGGTTCCGGAGGCATTTTCACTCCGGAAAGAAGGCTCTCCGGGCAGAACGGCACAACGATCTGTTCCTGGCGGGCTTCCGCCGGGAAAGCACCTGCTTTTCGTATTTCCAGTTCCCATTTCCCATTCAAACAGAGCCAGTCTTTTCGCGCCATCTGAGGTCTCGGATAGATCTTCCATGGAATCTCCGGAAGGGTTCTTCCTTCTTCTGTATACATTCTCTCCATACTTTTCTCCCAACTTGAAAATCTGTCTGCGTCTGTTCTGTTTGCAGTATTCTTTCCCTGAAAGAATTATACAGGAATCGGCAGAAGCGTGCAAGCAGAGATTCCTGTCACCAGTATTCAAAACAGAGGCACCGGCTGCAAAGCGAGAAAGAGACTTTGCCATAATCCCCGTGCTTTCCTGTACTGTCTCTTTTTCAATCCTCTTTCGTTTCAGATAATAATGTGTTATAATTCATTCAATTCAGGTCTGTTATACTCTGCCAGACGGCATCAAGACCTGTCTGTTACTATTTCAGGAAGAGGTGAAAGGAATGTTTAAAGCGATTGCTTCAGGCGAATTGCTGATTGATTTTAACTCAGTCTCTGCAGATGAAATGGGGTATCCAACTCTGGCAGGTCATCCCGGCGGAGCGACGATCAATTGTCTTGCCACACTGCGCACATTCGGAGCGGAAGCTGCATTTATCGGCAAAGCAGGAAACGATGCTTTTGGCAAGCTTCTGCTTCACACGATCAATCAGCTTGGGATTGACACTCACAATGTTTTTCTGACGGATGATGCCTTTACCACACTTGCATTTGTCACGCTGGACGAAACGGGTGACAGAGAGTTCTCTTTTGCCCGTAAACCCGGTGCAGATCTGCTGCTGCATTTTGAAGAGGTTGACCTCTCTGTTTTCGATGATGCGGATGTATTTCACTTTGGCACTGTTTCCATGACGCGGGAACCATCCCGTCAGGCCACGAAAGATCTTGTGGAGTATGCCCGTTCAAAAGGCATCCTGATCGGGTTCGATCCGAATCTGCGCAAGAATCTCTGGGGAAGCCTTGACGAGGCACGTGAGCAGATGCTGTGGGGGCTTTCAAAAGCGGATATTGTAAAAATCAGTGATGAGGAAATCGACTTCCTGTATGGGCTGGATCCTGAAGAAGGGGCTCAGTATATTCTTGATAACTATCCTGTTAAACTGGTGTATGCCACATGCGGAGCAAAAGGATGTTATTACAACAACCGTCTCGTAAAAGGCTTTACGCCAGCCATGAAGGGGCTCCATGTGATTGACACATGCGGTGCAGGCGATATCTTCGGCGGTTCGGCCATGTTTCGTTTTCTGCAGCTTGGGAAAGCTCCTGAGTTGCTCTCTGACTCGGATCTTCAGGACATCACGCGTTTTGCTTCTGCCTCTGCAGGTATTTCAACACAAAAACACGGTGGGATTTCCAGCATCCCCTCTCTCCAGGAGGTTCTCTCCGCGTTGGAGAAAAATCCATTCTGATTGCTAGTCGCTGACAAAATCATTATAATCTTTAAAAAGCAAAAGGGGCGCCTTCCGGCGCCCTTTCGCTATTAGTGAATAAAAGTTTCGATTAGTCGTAGAGGTTCTGAGCGATCTCAGGATCGTTCATGTTCTCAGCGGTGTACCACTGGCAGCCAGTGTCAACATCAGAGACCTCAACGCCGGTTGCAGCATCATAGCAAAGCTGAACAAGTGCAGCACCCATGGCAACAGGAGCCTGAGTGATAGCACCGAACAGAGTTCCATCAGCTACAGCAGCCTTGATGACAGCACCGGAGTCGAAGCCAGCGCCAAGGATGTCATTCTCACCAGTGCCAAGAACCTGCAGGTTCTCATTTGCAGAGATGATGGCTTCAGCAGAATGCTGGTTGGAGCCGTAGATTGCAATGGTGTCATCCTTGCTCATCAGGGTGTTGCAGTCAATCAGGGAGAGCTCGGAGGTGACCTGTGCAGGAACGAGAGTCTCGATGATGACTTTGCCGTTATCGTCGGAAGTGACATTTGCACCGTTCACATAAGCGGCATCGCCTTCGAGCTTCACGGTGAAGCCGTCAGCAGCGCACAGCTCTGCAAACTTGTCAATGAAGCCAAGGCCACGGCTTACAACAGAGTCGGAAACGTTGTCCTGTGCGGAAACACCAATACGGACAGCGCCTTCTGCAGCAGCAATACGAGCGGAGAGAGCTTCATACATCTTCTCGGCAGCCAGTGCGCCGGCATTGTAGTTATTGGTCGCAGCATTTGCCCAGATTGCGCCTTCCGGAGCACCGGGAACACCAGAGTCAAAACCAATGATCGGGATACCTGCACCCTGAGCGGTTGCAATAGCATCCAGGCAGGTCTCAGTGGACAGAGCTGCAAGACCGATAGCTGCGGGCTTAGCAGCAATAGCAGAGTTCAGCTGGGACAGCTGCTCATCATAAGCAGATTCATTGGCGGGGCCAACAAAGTTGATGGTGACACCGAGCTCGGCTGCCTTCTCTTCAGAGCCCTTCAGAACTGCCTGCCAGTACTGATGCTGGAAGCCCTTGGAGACGATTTCGAAATGCAGATCTTCTGCAAATGCGGCGACAGACACACTGAGAATCAGCATGAATGCCAGAACAATGGCCAATGCTTTTTTCATGGGGAATCCTCCTAAATAAATGTTTTTTATGTTAACCGCTATGCGGAAAACATCAGATTAGATTGAATTTATAAAAATTATAGCATTGCTATTTTTTAAAGTCAATCTGTGTTTTAGCCTTTTTTCCTATTTTTCAGAACATCAATATAGATGGCAAAAATCAGAACCAGACCGGTAATGATATTCTGCCAATCCTGCCCCAGGCCGATTTTCGGAAGTCCATTTTTCAGCAGCGTCAGAATGAGTATGCCGAGCAGCGTGCCGAAGACGCTGCCTACGCCGCCTGTCATTGAGGTGCCTCCGATAATCGCCCCGCCGATCGCATCCAGCTCGAGGCCTGCACCGGAACCGGGCGTGATTGAGGATGTGGTAGCACAGACATAGGCAATACCCGCAACTCCGGCAAAGAAACCGGAGATAATATAGGCGGACATCTGAAATTTGATAACATTCACACCTGACAGGCGGGCTGCTTCCTTATTGGAACCGATCGCAATGATATAGCGGCCAACGCGTGTTTTGTTAAGGACTATGGACATAATAATGACAGCCAGGAGTATTGGGATGACGCCTACAGGAACAGGGGTCTTTTTCCCGCTGGAGTTGGCAACCATCATTTTGAAGATATTACGGAACCAACCGTCCGGAGATGAACGGGCCGGCCAGTTCACAGCTCCGCCGCAGACGACCGAGCCAAGCCCTCGCGTGATCAGCATCGTGCACAGCGTTGCGATAAATGCAGGCAGATTCATGACCGACACCAGAAAGCCGTTCAATACACCAAAGACCAGGCCGCAGGCAATTGTAACCAGCATGCCTGCCCAGGTTGGTATCCCGAGCTTTGTGATGCAGTAGCCGCCAATCAGAGCATAGCACACCATACCGGTTCCAACCGACAGATCATTGCCTCCGGAGATCAGACAAAACGTGACACCGATAGCAATGAAGCAAAAGTAGTAGAAGGAATCCAGCAGGGTGACTACTGTAGAAAACTTACGGAAATCACGGCTGAAGATGCTGAATATAGCTGTCAAAACGACAACGACCGCGAGCACAACGATCCTCTGAAGATCAAATTTGCGGGAAGAATTCTCCCCCAATTTCGTGTTCTGCATGAGTTACCTCCTGATTTTCAATCGTTGGCTGAGGTCTTTATCGACGCCGCTGGCTGCTGCGAATATCCGCATAAACCGCCAGCGCAACGATAATACCGGTAATAATGTACTGCCAGTCGGGGCTGAACTTCATGGCGTTGATTCCAACACGCAGCAAGGCGATAATCAGAATACCGATTAAGCCGCCGCTGACGGAAGCAACACCACCTGCCATAGAAGTGCCGCCCATCACACATGCCGCTATAGCATTGTTGTTGAATGCGTCACCGCCGGCAGTGGTCACCTTCGTGTTTACACCAACATAGAGAATCGCCGCGATCCCTGCCAGTGTTCCGCAGATGATGTAGGCAAGGGCTTCCCATTTACGGGTATCGACACCGGACAAACGCACTGCTTCCCGGTTGGAACCAATGCAGAGAATGTACCGCCCGATCCGGCTGCGGTTAAGAATGATCGAGCAAATGATGGCAACAGTCAGAAGAATAATCAGCCCTGTAGGAATACCGTTGTAATTAATAAGTCTCCTGTACCAGTCATTGGCTGATCCGGTGCTGGGCCAGCTGACTCCGGCAGATTTTGTTGCCAGAGACCCGATACCCTGTGCGATACGCATGGAAGCCATAGAGGAGATAAACGAAGGAAGCTTCATGTAGGCAACCATGATGCCATTCATAACACCGAATGTCAGACCAACAAGTATGCTGATGAGCAGGCACAGCCCCAGGGGCAGCCCGCCTACCACAAGCAACTGGCCTGCTACCAATGCCGCACAATACATGACCGGGCCGATTGAAAAATCGATGCCGCCCGTAGCGATAACGAACATGACGCCGATGGTCAGAAAGCCCATAAAGTCGACGCTGTTCAACACGTTCATAATGTCAACGGAGCCCAGAACGCGCCCGCTAAACAATGAGAACAGCAGATACAGCGCAATCAAAACACCAACCAGAATAATTCTGTTGAACCCAAGTGTTTTGACGAGGGGATTGCTCTTGAATTTTTCCATATTCTCGTCCTCCCGTTATCTCAGCGTCGCAGCGTGCATGATTTTTTCCTGCGTGGCCTCAGAAATATCAAATTCCGCTGTTTTCCGGCCTTCACACATGACAATGATGCGGTCGCTCATACGCAGAACCTCGGGCATTTCCGAGGAAATCATAATGATTGACTTGCCTTCCGCCGCCAATTCCGACATCAGATGATAGATCTCATTCTTGGCGCCAACATCAATGCCTCGCGTCGGTTCGTCAAAAATCAGAATATCGCAGTTGCGCACCAACCATTTGGCGATAACCACTTTCTGCTGGTTGCCGCCCGAAAGATTTATAACCAGCTGATCAATGCTCGGCGTCTTTGTCTGGAGCCGCTCCACATATTTCAGTGTGGCATTATTCTCTTTTTTCTTGTCAATCAGGCGGCCTTTCACAAACTCTTCCAGACTGGCAAGCGTGGAGTTCTCTGCGACCGTCTTGCCTACAACAACACCGTAACGCTTGCGGTCTTCCGACAGATAACCCAAGCCAAGCTTCACAGCGTCCTTCGGGCTGTTGATTTCCACCTTTTTGCCATTGACATAAATGTCACCGCTCTCTTTGGGATCAGCGCCAAAGATGGCACGGGCTGTTTCCGTACGGCCGGCACCCATCAACCCGGAGAAGCCGAGAATCTCGCCCTTGCGAAGTTCAAAACTGATGTCCTTCACAAGCTTTCCGGCATTCAGATGGTCCACCTTCAGCACAACCGGGGCATCGGGTGCCACCATGCTGTGGGTTTTCGGTTCTTCATAGATGACGCGGCCTACCATCATGTTGATGATGTCATCCTTGGTGCAGTCTTTTGTAATCAGCGTTCCGACGTATGTTCCGTCACGCATGACGGTAACGCGGTCTGTGATTACCTTTATCTCATCCATACGATGGGAGATATAGACAATACCAAGCTGCTTTTCGCGCAGATCGCGGATAATCTTGAAGAGTTCCTCGATTTCAGACTCTGTCAGCGCCGCAGAGGGCTCATCGAAAATGATGACTTTCGCCTCGTGGGAAATAGCCTTGGCAATTTCACACATCTGCTGCTTGCCAACCGTTAGATTTCCCATCTTTTCCGCCGGATTGATGTCAATGCCCAGCTGATCAAACAGTTTTTTCGCCTCGATATTCATGCGCGCATCGTCAATTAAGAAGCCCTTCATGAATTCGCGGCCGATGAAAATGTTCTGCGCCACCGTAAGGTGGTTCATCATGTTCAATTCCTGATGCACAATGACAACCCCGGCTTCCTGCGCTTCGCGGGGATTATGAAATTCTACTTCCTTCCCCTCATAAGTGATCGTCCCTGCATCCTTGGAATAGATTCCGGTGAGCACCTTCATCAGTGTAGATTTTCCTGCTCCGTTTTCCCCCATCAGAGCGTGAACTTCGCCCCTGCATACCTCAAGATCAACATGATCCAATGCGTGTACGCCGGGAAAGGACTTGTCAATGCCCTTCATTGTAAGAATTACTTCACCCACGACGTTTTCTCCATTTCTATGCTTTTCTGTGCTAATTGTGACCTATTATAAACGAGTACTTTTATTCCCGTTCATCTTTTTATCTTCATACTTTTTCAACCGTTCAGCCCCGCTGCTGTCCGCCTGCAGATAAGCATCCAGTACTGCCTGATTCCAGACTCTCATCCTTTCTTCCTGCCCCGTACGCTGAGCCAGACCACGGGTGATCTGCCAGGCATCGCGGCACATACGGTCCAGCCGACCTTCATTGCTGGATTGAACCAGCCCGAACATTACCCGATTGTACCCAGCCGTCTCACAGGTTTTAAAATACCTTGCTGCGGTATTGCGAAGCTCCCAGTATAAAGCTCTTTCACCAGCTTCACCATACTGAGATGCCTCGTCATAAAGCATGAGCTGAAACGCCTTCTCAATTTCTTCGATTGCACTGCGTCGAAAGAAATTCGCGATATGGTATGTCTGGATCAGGCTTACACATTGAAACAGGAAGTAATCCACTTCATGCCCCGGCTGCTTCGGATCTGTGTGGCGTGCAGCAAAGATCTTCTCGCGATAGGAATTTGCGCCGTCATCAGGCTCTGAAGCCTTCAGTTCCTCGTACAGCCGTTTTCGCTCCCCGGGATTCAGCTCCTGATAATACATATTCCATTTTGCACTCTGCTCATACATATATCATTTACTCCCTTAGGGATCGGAACAGGCTTCCTGTTCCGTAGAGAAGCATTCGGAAAAAAAGAAATACCCGTTAACGTTATCTTTTGCCTATTGCTTTTTAGGGTCCCCACGAAAGGCAGAGCGCCATATTTGAGTAAAAAAGGAAAAGCTTTACGTTAGCGAGTATTCACATATAACTTCGTTATTATTACTAATTATATACCAGATCTATACAAAACTCAACTGTATTTTTAGGAACTATCCCTATTTAGCGGTAGAACACATCACCGATCATGTAGTTCAGTTTTGTGGCATAGTTATAATCTTCCACTAGATGAACCACGCAGTCTTCCGCCAGATCTTTAGGATCCGTACCAAGCACACCGTCACGCACTTTGATATACTGCTGCGGCATATACTGTCGGAGCATGCTCAATGGAATCTTTACAGAGCGCAGATTGCTGAAAAGTTTCTCGATTGCACCTGTGATTTCCGGACGGGCAAAATAATATCTGCACCGATCGGAAAAGCTGTAGGCACGTTTGAGCTTCAGTTCCGCTTCCGTTCCATGATAATGCTTCTGCCAATTGGCCGGATCCCGGAGCATAACTTCCTCCAGCACTTCCATAAAATGAGCCTGTTTTTCATCCGGAACAAGCTGCTTTTCCATCATGGAGAGGGCAAACAGTCCTTCCCGAAGGGAGAACGTGAGAGCCGGGCCGACCTTCAGGATCGCAATTCCGTCTTCCACCATCTGCCGCAGTTCTTCCGGTGACTGGTAATCCGTTGAGTGCCCTTCCAGCACCACTTCCGGATGTGTTTTCATAAAAGAAGTCAGCGTCGAGGCATTCTGCCGGTTGTAATGGAAAATATCTTCATCTCCGAATTCAACGCCCGGCTGAACTACAATGCCGATAATGTTATGGAACGCATCATAAATATCCTGTTTTTCAAACTGCTCGCGATATGCCTGCAGCGTTTTTTCAACCGCTTCCGGTTTTGTGACGGAGATACTGTCTTCCGCTTCCTGGGCACCGCCCGGGATCGGGACTTCGGAGCCGATGATAAAGGCAGGGCGCTCTTCGCCCGGATGTTCCTTCAGCCGCTCCTGATAAGCTTCTTCACAGGCTTTATAAAGGATAGCGCCTCTGCGGGCAATGGTTTCGTCCGTCAGGGGTTCTTCCCGTGAATCATCTGCTACTCGCATGCTCGTATCCAGATGAATCTTTTTGAATCCAGCCGAAACAAACAGCTTCACAAGCTCGACAGACTTCGCCATTGCTTCCGCTTCCGGCTCATTCTGCCAGGTCAACGGGCCGAGATGATCTCCGCCAAGGATAATCCGGCTCCTGTCAAAACCGATCTCATCCGCGATCTCATAGACGAAATCCCGGAAATCTGCCGGCTTCATCCCCGTGTATCCGCCAAACTGATTGACCTGATTCGCTGTTGCTTCAATCAGAACACAATCGTCAAACCGCATAGCCTGCTTCAGGCAGGCTTCTATCACAAGCCCATTCGCCGTGCAGAAAGACGGAATCCCTGCATAACGCATCCCGGCTTGTCTGTTTTTCAGCATTCTTCTTAACGCGTCCATATTGCCTCCAGATGGGTGGGATTATTTCGCATCGGGACAGTCGACGATGAAACCGTCTTCGTCCCAGAGATCATGCCAGTCATTGGCTCCCGGCCACAGGAACACCTGGCCTTTTACAAGCCGGTTGTCCCGCTCAAGCGTTGCGATTGTCGCCATTTCCTCATCCGTCAGAGGTTCTGTTACCGTGCACTCCAGGTTGCCTTCATAGTTGTGCACAGAGAACGGAATGGGAAGCTGGCCTCTCTGGATGGCCCACTTCAGGCAGATCGTTGCCGGGTGGACATTATGCGCTTTTGCGATAGCCACGAGTTCCGGCATTTTCATATCTTCTATGTCTGTGGCGACAATATCTCTTTCCGGCCTGCGCGGAGAACCAAGCGGCATAAACCCGACAGGCTGGATTTCATGCGCTACAAGATAGTCAAACAATTCCTGCTGCTGGAAGCAGGGATGGAGCTCTGTTTCGCATAGGACCGGCTTGATTTCAAACTTGTCAACGACCTGCTCCAGCTTCGGAATGGTCAGGTTGGAAATGCCGATTGCCCTGACCTTGCCTTTTCTGACAAGTGCTTCGATCTGGCGATAGGTGTCCATAAACTCCGCGACGGAAAACGGTTTGGAATCGGGGTTTCTGGAATCCACATCACAGCCGGGAGCATGATAATTGGGGAACGGCCAGTGGATAAAGAGAATATCCAGATAATCGCACTGAAGATCCGCTATGCTCTTGTCGCAGGACTCTTCCACACGACGGTGCATGTCATTCCAGACCTTTGTCATAATGAACATGTCTTCCCTTTTTACGACTCCCTCTTCAAAAGCCGCATGGAAAACTTCGCCGATTTCCTTCTCATTGCCGTAGCATGCTGCGCAGTCAATCAGGCGATAGCCGCAACGGATTGCTCCGCCCACAGCAGTTGCCACATCCGCCGCAGAAACACGGTCAGAGCCGAAGGTTCCAAGCCCGATGCACGGGATTTTCATGCCGTTATTCAGTGTCAGCTGCGGAACATTTTCCGGTTTTAAACCCATAGTGAATTCCTCCCACAAAATATTAATTTATCTTCCCGCCTTTTATGCGTAGGCAGAAAAAGTTTTTTCAAGATCCCGGTACAGTTCAAGATACAGTTCCATGCTGCGCCGGTAAAGCTCATGGTTTGCCTCATCAGGCTCATGGAATCTCGTAATTGCCACCGTTTTTTCAACTGCTTCCTGATAGGAACTGTAAATGCCGCAGCCAATCCCAGCAAGGATAGCAGCCCCCAGCGTTGTCGCCGTGTCGGATGCAGGCACCTGAATGGGCTTGCCCGTCACATCGGACTTGATCTGCGTCCACAAAACAGAGTTTGAGGATCCGCCCATTGCATTCATGATACTGACTTTTGCCCCAACTTCTTCCGCAACCCGCAGGTTATGCTCCAGAGCAAACGCTACGCCTTCCAGTACAGCGCGGATCATATGGCCGCGTGTTTTATCATAGCTAAGGCCGTAGAAAACACCCTTTGCATCCGGATTCCAGATCGGGGAACGTTCTCCTGCCATATACGGCAAAAAGACAACTCCATCCGCTCCTGCCGGAATTCTTTCCGCCTCGGCTGTCAGCTCATCAAAGCTCAGCCCGTTCCCGAGCTCCTGACGGAACCATTTCAACGCTCCGCCTCCGCCAACTGTACCGCCCTGAAGCAAGTACATACCGGGAACAACGTGCGGGCTGAGGATCAGGCTTTTATGGGCAAGAGCCTCATTGAGGCAAATGCTCATCCCGCCGGCCTGCCCACCCTGTTCCTGCGTCTGCCCAGGGAGGTATACTCCGGCACCGAGTGTTCCGCACGCGGCATCCAGCCCTCCTGCGACAACAGGCGTTTCCTCTTTCAGCCCGGTGAGGCGGGATGCTTCTCCGGAAACCCGCCCAATAATCTTATCACACGGATAAACTTCCGGAATCAAGCCCGGATCGATGCCCAGCTCAGAAGCAAGAGACCGATCCACTTCTATTTTATGGAGATCGAAGAACTGCAGGCCGTACAGCTGGGAAACATCCTGACTGAAAACGCCTGTAAGCCTGTACGCAATAAAGCTGTTGCTCTGCAGAAAACGGAAGGTCCGGTTATAGATCTCCGGATGCTCTTCCCGGAACCAGATCATTTTCGGTGCGCTGTAGGAGGGAAGAAAATCATTCCCGGCGATATCAAAAACAGTATCTTCCCCGAGCTGCGTTTTCACACGCAAGCAGATTTCCTTCGCACGCGTATCCATCCAGATGGGTGTTCTGGCGAGAACGGCTCCCTCCCTGTCAACAGGGATAGCCGACCAGCTCTGCCCGTCAATACCGATACAGCAGATCCTGTCTGCCTCAATACCCGGGGCGGAAAGAACTTCCCGAATTCCTTTGCAGACAGCTTCCCACCATTCCTCCGCATCCTGCTCTACCCATCCGGGGAGCGGATAATAGACCGCGTATGGCTGATTGGACTGGGCCAGAACCCGACCTTCTTCGCTGAAAACCGCCACTTTGCAGGCAGAAGTCCCGATATCGATACCCAAAAGGAGTGCTTCCATGCTTCTCCTCCGCAAGAGCGAACCGGTTCGCCCTTAAAGAAAAAAAAATTCTACACTGATTATAGGAGATTACAAGATAAAAGTCAATCCAATTTTTTAATGGAATTCCCGACTTCTATTCTTGTTGGCAGATTGATTTCTTCCGACCCGGCAAATCCTTCGGCGGGATCCATAGCATCCAGCAAAACCTCGACTGCTTTCTCTCCCATTGCTTTCATCGGCTGCACCACCATGGTCATCTTCGGCTTGACAATTTGAGAAAGAATCAGATTGTCAAACCCCAGAAGAGAGATATCTTCCGGACAGCGCACGGAGGATTCATTGACAGCCATCACTGCACCAAGTGTAATTTCATAGTTGGTCATAAAAACAGCAGTCGGCTTTTCTTTCAGCCCGAGAAGCTGTTTCATGCTCTCATAGCCGAACTGAATGCTCGCATTCCCGGTTTCGATCTTCCTATAAAGATCATTCAGCGAATAACCGCGGCTGCTCATCGCTTTCGCATATCCTTCACATCTTTTACGGCCGGTATATTCCCCATTGGAACCGATAATCGCAATTTCAGAATGATTGTTTTCGAACAGAAGTTCTATCGCAGAGCCGGCAGCGGAAATATTGTCGATTTTGACACAGGGCCTGCCTTTGACAGGCCTGTCCAGCAGAACCACCGGTATCCCCGCTTCTGCAGCAGGTGAAAGATCATGCTCCTCCCCGTTTACGGGAATCAGCAGGATTCCGTCCACCTTCTTGCTGAGCAGAAAGCGGATATTCTTCCCCTCCTGCTCTGCATGGTCTGCAGAGTCGCAGATCAGAAGGCCGTAACCGGCGGCTCTCAGCGATTCGCTGATATAACTGAGGAGCGTGCTGTTAAACAGGCTCTGAATATCATAAACAATGACGCCGATCGTTTTCGTCTTCCTGGTGGCGAGCCATCTCGCAATCTCGTTCACTTCATATCCAAGCTCATCAATGGCTTTCTCAATGCGGATCCTGTTTTCCGGAAGAACGTTTCCTCCGTTGAGATACTTTGAGATTGTTGCCAGCGACAGGCCCGTCATCCGCCTGATATCTCTGATTGTTGCAGGCATCCTTTTTTCTCCTAAGCCTCCGGCGTAAAGGTTTTGTCCGCAACCTCATCCAGGATCCCGAGATCCCAGAAAAGACGCGTGCCGACATATTTATCGCGGATATCCTTTGTCATCGTAAAGGTAGTTTTTACCTGCTCATCATCATACCCGATAATGGATGCGCTGGTCGGGAATCCGATGGACTCCATCAGTGCCCTGATCTCTGCTGAAGGCGGAAGCGTCCCGATGATACGGACAATCTCGTCCCAGTTCTTTTCTATCACGGCAAATCTGGCTTTATGCTTTGCGACGTCATATTTATGCTCTCTGTTTTCCCCTTCGATCATTGCCTCTGCTCCCGGCCCGATAAAGGCAAGCAGTTTCCGGTTCCAGTCATCCAGAGAGAAATTCCGCACGTATTGTTCCGCTCTTTTCCATTCGGGCTGATAGCCGCCCTTCAGGAAGTTTTCGTAAGCCATCAGCGTATACAGCGTGCCAAGCCCCGCCTGAATGCCATGCTGTTCAAACTGAGCATCTTCAAAAGCGAGGGAGCGCATATCCCAGATATGGGAAAAATAGTGTTCCATCCCCGAAGCAGGCCTTGAGACACCGGCAAAATTCATACCGATCCCGGCAATCAGGAGCCCTTCCATAACCGCGCGGACCGCATCCGGATCTCTCTCCAGCAGCTTCTCTGCCTGATTCATCACCTGGTTCAGAGCCCGCTCCACCAGGGCAGCCGTAACTTCACAATAGTCTTCACCGATGATGATTTCCGCCAGCTTCCATTCCATCAGGCTCGTGATCTTTGCCAGCATATCACCAACTCCGGCGCGCAGCAGATGCATCGGAGCATTGCAGAGAATATCCAGATCCCCGATCACGCCCCACGCCGCCGTGCTGTAGAGAGAAGTTTTCAATCCGTCCCTATCCATGGAAGAAGTACCGGATACAAACCCATCCATTGAAGGCGCAGTAGCAACGATGATATATTTCATGCCTGTTGCACGGGCAAGCATTTTGCCGGTATCATTGATAACACCCGATCCGATGCCGATAATCGCATCACAGCTGTAATCGAAGTGCATCAGCGCAGAGCCGACGGTATATTCTGTCGGCCTCACGGGCGAAATAGGAAATACATATTCCGCATAGGGAATCCCGACATCCGCCAGCACCTTGCAGACCGCTTCACCGGCTGCTGCATAGGTATCGTGCCCGGAGAGAAGAAACGGCTTCTTTGCTCCGATTTCTTCGAGAAGAGCCGGCAGGGCTTTTACGGCGCCTTTTTCTATAACCACCTTTGCCACACCGAGCGAATGCCTTTTGCCGCAGGCGCAGTCGAACTCCCCGAGCTGAATCAGGTCCTTCAGATCGATTGTCTTGATTTCTTCTACTGTCATTTCTTTTCCCCTTTTCTTCCCTCTTATTTCGCTGAAGAGCAAAAAACACTTTTCAAAATCCTGTTGCTCCTGTATTATAGCACACAGAAACGCAGATTCAAGTTTCCCGGAAAAATAATCATTCTGAAATCTGCAGGAGGATAAATACATGTACAAAGGATTTAAAATGAAACTCTACCCCGGTATGGAAGAGGAGTATGAAAGACGGCACAATCTGCTCTGGCCGGAAATGCAGGAGAGCATCCATGCTCATGGGGGGAAGGATTACTCCATCTATCTTGACCGTGAGACGCTCACACTCTTCGGCAGCATCTGGATCGACAATGAAGAGGAGTGGGCTAAACAGGCCGATGACCCCATCAACCGCAAATGGTGGGACTATATGGCTGACATTATGGAGACGAACCCCGACAACAGCCCCGTCAGCCAGGATCTCCATCTGGTATTTCATCTTGATTGACGCCAGCTGAACAAACCCCAAAAATAATCACGATTACATGTTTATGACGCTGTAATCGTGATTATTCTTTTCCGGGTATTCTTACTGTTCCGGCGTGAAGGTTTTCACTGCAAAGGAATCAAAGATACAGGATCTCACCTCAGGTACTGACGAGAAGACTCCGCAGGCAAGCATCTGGCAGGCTATGTTGCCGATGGCCGTTGCTTCCGTCGGCCCGGCATAGACGGTTTTTCCCGTGCTGTTTGCCGTGAGCTGATTCAGATAGTCCGCATTGGCACCGCCGCCGATAATATTGATGGCAGGGTAGCTTTGGCCCGTCATCGCTTCCAGGTTGGACAGGGATTTTTTATAGCAGTCTGCAAGGCTCTGATAGACCACGGTTGCCAGTTCTCCCGGCGTCTCCGGAACGGGCTGGCCGGACTCCGCACAAGCCTCCTGGATGGTGCCGATCATGCTGGCCGGTGCGAAGAAACGGTGCTCATCCACATCCACACGGGACGGGAAGTCTTTCACCTCTTCCGCCATTGCGCAGAGCTGGGCATAGGAGTAAGCATCCTTCAGTTCATGCCGGACAGACTGGATCATCCAGAGGCCCATGATGTTTTTCAGGAAACGGACAGTATAGTCATATCCGCCCTCATTGGTGAAGTTGGCCGCGCGGCTCTGCTCGTTGCAGATTGCGTGATTCAGCTCAACACCGAGAAGAGACCACGTACCGGAGCTGATGTAGGCGAAATCTGCCGACTTGCTGGGAACGGCAAGGACAGCAGATGCCGTGTCGTGCGAAGGAACCATCACAACACAGCAGTCATAACCCACTTCCGCCTGTACCTCCTGCGAGAGATTGCCGAGAAGCGTTCCCGGTTTCTGAAGCGGAGTGAAAATCCTCTCAGGGAAGCCAAGCATCCGGATAAGCCCGTAATCCCAGTCTTTGGTCTCCGGGTTGACAAGCTGGCCGGTGCTGGCAATGGTGTACTCCGAGGCACGTTTTCCGGTGAGGAGGAAGTTATAATAATCGGGAGAGAGAAGCAGGGTATCCGCCTGTTCCAGCTGTTCAGGGCTTTCCTTTTTCAGCGCGGCGAGCTGATAGATGGTGTTGAAAACCTGCTTTGCGATGCCGGTTCTGGCATAGAGATCCTTTTCCGGAATAATCTGGTAGACTTCCTTGTCTATATCAGCAGTCCTGTCATCCCGGTAACCGACGGCATTCCCGATTCTCTTTCCGGCTTTGTCAACCAGGACATAATCGACGCCCCAGGTATCGATGCCCATATAAGCGGGAACTTTGCCGAGCTCTGCGCACTTCTTCATCCCTTCCTTGATATGGGAAAAGAGCAGTTCGGAATCCCAGCACTTATGGCCGTCAATCTCCTTCATCCCGTTTTCGAAGCGAAAGACCTCTTCCAGGATGATCTTCCCGTCTTCCAAATGGCTGAGAATGTGTCTCCCGCTGGAGGCACCGATGTCAACCGCAAGAAAATACTTTTCCATAACGCTCAGATGACACCCTTCTGGAGGATCACGTTGGCATAGACCTGCGTCTCGCCGGACTGTAGGATGCAGTAGCACTGCCGGGCCTGTCTGTAGAACTCGAAGCGCTCGTATGCCCCGAATGCATCCGCACCGCGCTCGTCATACTTCGCAACGGTTTTCTTATAGTCTTCCCAGACAGGAATGTCCATATCCCTGTCGCATTCCATTGTTTCCATCAGCATAACCGGATGCTCAACATATTTATCCAGCGGGATGACCTGCAAAATCGCATCCAGAAGCTCATTCACACCGTGGCCGTCCGCCCGGACGAAAACGCATTCCGTTGCACATTCATTGTTGGCTTTTGCCATGGAAGCGCCGGGGAAGTTCCCGTCACCGATGCAGATCCGATCGCCGTGGCCCATCTCACACAGCACTTTCAGAAGTTCCGGGGACAGAATGGGAGGTATATTTTTCAGCATAATTGTTGTTCTCCTTTTCCAAAAAGGGGCAGACACTTTGCCTGCCCCGGTTTTCATGTTGCTTTTCAGGTGCCTCGAATTCAGTTCACAGCTGGCTGCTCGCGAAGGCAACAGCAGCCCTCGATTGAACAGCTCTGTCGCGAGCTTAGAGGAGGTTAGTCTAAACGATCAATTACTTCTTGTAGAACGGGCCGAAGTTGGCGCAGGCACGGTAGTCAGCACCTTCCTTGTCCATACCGAAAGCATTCCATGCAGCCGGACGGAAGATCTTATCCAGCGGCACATTGTGCATAGCCACCGGGATACGCAGCATGGAGGCAAAGGTGATCAGGTCCGCACCGATGTGGCCGTAGCTGATGGCGCCATGGTTGGCACCCCAGTTGTTCATGACATCGTAGGCTGACTTGAACGGGCTGCCTTCTTTTCCGTCGCAGCGCGGGGTGAACCAGGTGCACGGCCAGGTATAGTCCGTCCTCTTCCAAAGAACGTCGGTAACTTCTGCGGGGAGCTCAACCGACCAGCCCTCAGCAATCTGGAGCATGGGGCCAAGGCCGTCTACCAGATTCAGGCGAATCATGGTCATGGGCATCTGGCAGTCCGTAACGAAACGGCTGGAGTAACCGCCGCCGCGGAAGTAACCCAGGTCGGCATAGTTCCAGGTGGTTGCAGCAAGCATGGCCTTCTGGTCTTCTTCGGTAACTTCATACCAGGGCTTCATGACGCGGTTGCCGGACGCATCCCGTGCCTGGCCGCTGGCGTCAAGCGCTGTTGCTCCGGAGTTGATCAGGTGCAGGAAGCCGCCGTTTTCCTTGGCAATGCCTTCCACTTCATAACCGGTGACGCGCTTCACGGCCTCCGGGCTCCAGAAGGTACGCACATCGGAGAACATCTGGGCCTTGTTGGTCAGGAGCTTCATGAAGAGCATGCCAAGGCCGTTGAGAACGTCATTTTCCGTGGCGAGAATATAGGGCTCACGGGCGCCGTTATGGTCAAATGTGGTGTTGAGGACTGCCTCCGGGAAGTCACAGTTGGGATAAAAATCCGTCCACTGTCTCTGGCCCTGGAAGCCGCCGGCGATCGCGTTGTGGCCGACCATTTCCTCTTCTCTTCCCTTGGGCAGATTCGGGTTGCCGTTCATGAGGTCCTTGATGATCAGGTACATCTTCAGCGTGAAGTCCCAATCCTTATCCTTCTGCTCGCGGGAGCGCTGCAGCTCTTCGGGGTTCTTGTCAAAGCCTTCCTTGATATACTTCGCAGCCCAAGCTTTCAGCTTTTCGAGTTCCTTCTCGTCGTAGATGCCTTCCGTCATGCGGCGGATCACTTCGACCTCGTCGACAGATTCCACGCGCATGCCGAGATACTCTTCGATGAACTTGCTGTCAATGATGGAGCCTCCGATGCCCATGCAGATCGAACCGATCTGGAGGTAGCTCTTGCCGCGCATGGTGGCAACCGCAACGGCGGCGCGGGCGAAGCGGAGCAGCTTTTCTTTTACGTCTTCGGGAATAACGGTATCATCCGCATCCTGCACATCATGCCCGTAGATGCCGAAAGCAGGCAGACCTTTCTGTGCATAGGTGGCGAGCACGGAAGCGAGATACACTGCGCCGGGGCGTTCGGTGGCATTCAGGCCCCATACAGCCTTGATGGTATTGCGGTCCGTATCCATGGTTTCGGAACCGTAGCACCAGCACGGCGTTACGGAAAGGGTAATGGCAACGCCTTCTTTACGGAATTTTGCTTCACAGGCAGCTGCCTCTGCAACACGGCCGATCGTAGTGTCGGCGATGACTACCTTCACAGGTTCGCCGTTGGAGTAACGCAGATTCTCCTCAAACAGCCTGGCTGCAGACTTTGCCATGTTCATGGTCTGGTCTTCCAGGCTTTCACGCACTCTCAGCGGGCCGCGACGGCCGTCAATAATCGGGCGGATACCGATTACAGGGTAGTCACCGATATAACGATTTTTTGCCATAAGAAGTTCTCCTTTGTTTCATTAATTTTTTTATTTTGATAGACTGATTATAGCATTGACTTCTTTCCGGGGCAAGCGGTTTTCCAAAAAAAGCACGGAGAAAAAGAAAAAGCACTCTGCAGGAGAATTCCCGACCGCAGAGTGCAGGGATTTTATTCCGTTTTTTCTGCTTTTTTGCGAAGCTGAACCATATCCTCCGGGGTGAAAACATACCGTGTATCACAAAACTGGCAGCCGACTTCAATGTTCTTCCCTTCAGCGATCATCCCGTCCAGGTCTGCAGGATCGATGCAGGCTATGGCTTCTGACGCCCTTTCACGACTGCAGAAGCAGCGGTAGCCGATTTCTTCCCGGCTGACAAGATGATATTCGATATCCTTCAGTACCTGAGCGAAAACGGCCTCCGCTCCATCCTCATCCAGAATCGTGGTGAGCTGATCCATCAGGAAGATGTTCTCTTCCAGCTTTGCAATCAGCGACTCGTCCGCCCCGGGCATGAGCTGTACCAGGAATCCGCCTGCCGCTTTGATGGACGTATCGGTATCTACCAGCACACCCAGCCCGCAGGCTGACGGGATCTGTTCACTCTCCGTCAGGTACGCTGTGAAGTCTTCTGCAATTTCTCCGCTGACCAGCTCTACCGATCCGACATACGGCTCTTTCAGCCCGATATCCCGGCTGACGGTAAAACTGCCGTTCCTACCCACCGCCGTGCCCACATCGAGCTTTCCGTCCGAACGCAGCGGAAGGTCAATGTGCGGCTGGCCGACATAGCCTCTCACATATCCTTCCGAATCCGAAACTGCAACGATCCCTCTGATCGGGCCGTCTCCGGAAATTCGAATGGTAAGCGCCGCGTTTTCTTCTTTCATGGCATTGCCGAGCAGAGATGCCGCGCAAAGCGTCCTGCCGAGTGCTGCAGAAGCAACAGGAGACGTATTGTGGATTTCCCGTGCACGCTGCACGGTGTTTCTGGCTGTGATCACAGCAATTTTGAGCAAACCCTCCGCTCCCGTGGCACGGATAATCTCATCATGAGAAGCAGAAAAACCTTCCATTCACTCTTTTCCTTTCTTATTATCTGCAAAATGAAAGTCTTTTTCCTCCCCCTTAATCAAGCGGGATATGTTTTCGCTGTGCCGGAAGATCACAACCGCCGCGGCAATGAGGATCATCCAGAAATACCGCTTGTCAGAGGCCACAAAGTATGCCGCGGGAATTGCCGAAATAGATGCGAGAAGAGATGCAAGAGATACTTTTTTCGTAAGGACCGCCGTAAGGATAAATACAACCAGAACACATACCGTAACCTGCCAGCCCACTGCGAATGTGATCGCAAGGCCGACTGCCACGCCCTTTCCGCCCTTGAAATGATGATAGGCGGGAAAGCAATGCCCCAGCTGGCAGCAAATACCGGCAACAACGATCCCCCAGTCACCGGCGAGTGCTCTGCCGATCACGATTGCGAGCACGGTTTTCAGCACATCGCCGACAAGCGTCAGGGCACCGGCCAGCTTTCCAAAGCTGCGTGCCATATTGGTGGCACCCGCATTTCCGCTGCCCCCCTCGCGCACATCCTTACGGAAAAAGGATTTGCTGAGAAAAATCGAAAAACTTATGGATCCAAGCACATAGGCAATCACTGCACTCAACAGAATTTTCATGGTCGCCTCCGAAACATAAGTTAAAAATTTTTAGTATCTTATCACTGCATCAGATGCTTTGCAACCTGTAATTGTAAATAATCTTCAAAAGCACGGTTGACCCGCACCGGCAAATCAAGTAAAATACTTGATACGATCCGATGGGAAGGAGGATTTCTCAGGCCATATGATTACGATTACCCTGCTGGGCACCGGTGCCACAATGCCCCTACCGGACCGGGCTCTGACTGCCGTTCATCTTGCCTATGGCGGGCGTTCCATTCTCTTCGACTGCGGAGAAGGCACCCAGTCGGCGGCCAGGAAAGCACACGTGAGCCTGATGAAAACAGACCTGATCGCTCTGACGCATTATCACGGTGATCACATCTTCGGTCTTCCCGGCTTGCTGCAATCCTACGGCTGTCTGGGGCGGATCAGCCCGCTTGTCATTACCGGGCCGGAAGGGCTTGAAGAAGCCATGCATCCCATTCTGCAGCTGTGCGGGCCTTTGCCATTTGATGTCCGGCTGTTCCCCCTGAATGCCGAAGGATCCCAAATCTGCGATATTCTCCCCTGGTGGGATAACGAAGGCTTTCTCTTTCCCTTCCAGACGTGTCATCGTGTTGTAAGCTGTGGTTATCGGTTTTTCCTGCATCGCCCGGGGAAATTCGATTCGCATGCTGCAGAAACGCTGAACATCCCGAAACCGCTTTGGGGGCTTTTACAGCACGGCAGCCCGGTTACCCTGGAGGATGGAAAGAAAGTACTCCCCGAGCAGGTTCTCGGCCCGGCCAGGAATGGGCTTAGCGTTGTCTTTTCCGGCGACACAGCCCCATGCGAATCCCTCACAGCTGCTGCCGCAGAAGCAGACCTTTTTATCTGCGAAGCAACCTACGGGGAGGATTCTTTTTCGGAACAAGCGGAGAAATACGGCCACTGTACGTTTTCCCAGGCGGCACAGACAGCCACTGACGCTTCAGCCAAACGCCTGTGGCTGGCTCATTTTTCGCAGATAATGGAAAATCCGGAGGACTTTCTGCCGTATGCACAAGCCGTATTTCCTTCCGCCGTCTGCGGAAGCGACGGCATGAGCATTACCCTGCGGTTCGAAGAAGAATATCTATCCTCCTGACCATAAAGACAGCACTCCCTTGCTTCCTGCAGGGGAGTTTTTCTGTCAAAGACCAGCCGTTATCCCTGCAGCTCCTTTTCCCACTCCTCCGGGCGGAAGCCGACAAGCACCTTCTCTTCCCGAATCAGCAGCGGCCGCTTGACGAGCATCCCGTCCGTGCTGAGCAGGGCAAGCATCTCCTCTTCCGTCATTTCAGGCAGCTTCTCTTTCAATTTCAGATCTTTATACAGCAGTCCGCTGGTGTTGAAGAACTTCCGAAGCGGAAGCCCGCTCATCTGCCACCAGGTGCGAAGTTCCTCTGCGGTCGGGTTCTGCTCCTTAATCGGCCTTTTCTCATACGGCACAGCATGTTCCTGCAGAAACGCCTCCGCTTTTTTGCATGTCCCGCAGCGATCATAACATACGAAGATATTCATTTTTCTTCTCCTTCCATTATTTCCAAAAAAAATAACTTGATTTCTTATATTATACAAATCTGATTATTATCCGTCAACATGCCTTTTCCGCTTCAAAAGTTTCCTTTACGGATTTTGGGATGGATGCTATAATCATCCTGGCAACTTGCGATTTGTATAGAAGGAGTCGGTTGTGATGGTGCATCGGGATCTGTCGGAATTGGAAGAGCTTTATGAGCAGAAGATGGAATTGAAGGAACAGGATTATATCCGCACTCTGCAGGCGGCAAAAGAACGCAGAAAGCAGAGAATACAGTATCTGGAGCATCTGGATCCGGACAGGCTGCAGATGAGCCATCTGAAAAAGCTGACCCTTCTCCATTCGAATGATCTGCACGGTGATTTTCTGGCCGAAGAGATCGACTTCGGCTTGCTCGGAGGCGTCTCAATGCTTTCCGGCTATATCAACAAGGTCAGAAATGAGGAGCCGAATGTCATCTATGCAATCGCGGGAGATATGTTCAGGGGTTCGCTCATCGACAGCGAGTTTA
>JAFQZI010000152.1 GCA_017406005.1 Oscillospiraceae bacterium
AACAAACCGATCAGCAAGGATTTGCAAATGCGCTGGTACCTCGACGGAGACACACTGCGGATCCGATTTGCAAAAGCAGGCTTCCTTCTGAACGGCAACCAGCCGAAGGATCTGACTGTGACGCTGCCGGAAGGCACAGCCTTTGGGGATGTGGATATCAGTGCAACCTCCGCCACGCTGAGTATTCCCGATCTGCAGGCAGAATTCCTCAAGCTGGATGTGACCTCAGGTGAGATTTTTGCAGCAGCAAAGGCAAAGGAGATCACCTGCAGTTCAACCTCCGGCAAGATCGACCTGATGATGGAAGACACCGAAATCATTAAAGCCCATGCAGCGTCCGGAACTATCATCCTCGGTGCGGACGCTTCTGATAAGATGGATGTCAGCACCACATCGGGCAGTATCCGCATCACGATGAAAAAAGCCGGAACAGTCCATGCCGATTCCACTTCCGGAGACATTTATGCAGAACTCGGTGATGTGAAAAAAGCAAAGATCGAAAGCACCAGCGGAGACGTGCAGGTAAAAGCGGCAAGCCTCGAAACATTGAAGATAGACACAACTTCAGGCAATGTGAAAGCATCGCTGCCGACTGACCCGGGATTTACGGCACATCTGGATACCTTCAGCGGGAAAATTGACTATAATCTAACCATGGCAAAGCAGGGAGATAACTATATCTGCGGAGACGGAAGCGGAGAAGTGAATATCAATACTACTTCCGGAAAAATCACAATAACTTCTTTTCCCCATTAAAACCTACGAAAGCCGGTACACCAGAGATGATGTACCGGCTGCTTTATTATTCAAGACTTTTCTTCCGATTCTTATTGTTTCAAGGCTTTACTGCGTAACTGTCCATCAATGCCTTGAAAGCCGGCATCGCGTTTTCGATTGTCTCGCGCGGCACGCAATAAGAAATACGGACATAACCGCTGCAACCGAAATCGTTGCTGGCGGGCAGAAGGAGCTCATAGCTTCTGGCGCGATCACTGAATGCCAGAGCGTCAGGCTCCAATGCCTTGACAAACAGATAGAAAGCACCCTGCGGCTTCGCAAACTCATAACCAAGTTCTTTCAGCCCTTTACAAAGGATATCCCGGTTGGTCTTATATTCTGAAATATCGGAATAGCATCCGATGCTCCGCTCAATGACCCGCTGGAAAAGGGCTGGCGGGTTTACATAACCAAGGCCTCTGGCAGCACCGACAATCGACGCATAGACATTGGCAGCGTCCTCCATCCTCGGGTTGACGGCAAAGTAGCCAATACGCTCACCCGGAATAGAGAGGGCTTTGCTGAAAGAGTAACACATGACAGAGTCATCATAGTAGTTCAAGGGGCAGGCATAGTCGATGCCATCATAGACGATTTCACGGTATGGCTCGTCACTAATCAGATAAATCGTGTTCCCGGTTCTCTCCTCATGCGCCCGAAGCAGATCTCCTAAGTGAGTGAGCTCCTCGGCACTGACAACAGCACCTGACGGGTTGTTGGGAGAATTAATGATAAGCGCTTTGGTCCTGTCATTAAGAGCTGCTTTAATACCGTCCAGATTCAGCGAAAAATCCTCTGCGGGAAGCACAACGTTTACTTCTCCGCCGGCTGCTTCCACAAAGACACGATATTCGGTAAAGAAAGGTGCCAAGCAGATGACCTCGTGGCCGGGCAGCAGAGTACCGCGGAGGCTGGCAGCAAGTGCACCGGCAGCACCGGTAGCGATATACAGCAGATCTGCTGTTATATCAAGGTGAAAACGATCATTCAGGTCATCAGCAATCTTCCGGCGAAGGGACAGAAGCCCGGCTGCCGGAGTATAGGCGTGTACTGTATTGCCTTCTTCACGGATGATATCTATGATGGACTGGTTGACTATTTCCGGAGGCAGTACGCAGGGATTTCCAAGTGCAAAATCGTAGACATTTTCCGCACCGATTTCCTGTTTTCTTCTGGCACCGTAAGCAGACAGTTCACGCATACAGTTGCGGCTTAACCCCCAGGACAGTGTTTTTTCAGGTAACATATGGGATATCCTCCTTTTCTCTGCAGCACTTGATCGCGATCAAAGGCCCGGTTTTGTTTTCTTCACTATATCATAAACGCTTATCCCGGGCAAGGAAAAGAAGCACCCTGCTGAATCATGCTGATCTGGCAGGGCTGTTTCAACTATTCCCTTGTGAAAGATGTTCGCACCTGTTTCAGGAACCGTTCGGCAGTCGGTGTGAAACTTTGATACTTGTTCCAGACCAGGTACATCTTCTTTCGTGAAAGCGTCTCCTTAGAGGTGCTTTTCCATACCTGGGGAAAAAAAGCACGATAAATCCGCCTTGGGCTTTACTTATATGAACAACTGTTGTCTATACACGTGTTATATGGTGATAAACCCCGGTTTGACATCCGGATCGTGGCTACACAGCACAGCCGCGCAGCTCGGGTCGACAGCCATGTCCGCGATCCAGCGGAGACTCTTCCTTTGCCACTCTCGGGCAAAACCAAAACCGGGAACGATCATCTCCTGCCAGTTTCGGGGAGAGAAGGCAGCGTCTGCCGTGAGAAGGACAAATCTATCACCGTTTCTGATCACGATTGCCGCCTGGCCTTCCGTATGTCCCGGCACATTGACCAGCTGAATACTCCCGTCCCCGAACAGATCGATAGCCCAATGGTTGGGACCAAGTGACGAAGCCCGGTAAAACGGGCGCTCCATGGGGTATTGGATCCAGAGATCCTGCGGCTGCCTGACCTTGTACACGGTGCGGCAGGACCAAAAGTATTCATATTCCGGCAGGACAATATGCTTAGCCTCGTTCACATGCCTGAGCCCTGAGACATGGTCGACGTCAAGATGCGTCAGCAGCACATAGTCCAGCTCCTCCGGCTGAATGCCCATGTCTGCCAGCTGTTCGTGGATCGCCATCCCTTTAGGAACAAAGGGATGAAAGAGCGCTGCCATTTGAGACGGGAGAACTGCGCCTGCCGCCTTGGGATCATATACGCCGTCCGGGCTTATCTCCCGGCACCAGCCGGTATCCACAAGGATCAGCCCCTTCGGGTGTTCAATCAGATAGGTAAAGACAGGAAGCGTGGTTCGGTTTTTATCGGCCGCAGTGAGCTGCTTTGCCGCTTCGATCAGATCGAGCCGCTTGCCAAAGGGAACGGTCGGATCGACGCGGATGCTTCCGCACTGCAGCACATGAATCTTCATACAATCATCCTTTGTTTTATGAGAGAGTCAGATTTCCCAGATAACCGATAATGTTGTCGCTGATCTCGCCGGTCAGCACGCCATTATAATTGCAGATAAAGGTGCCCGCAATGAGGATCATCATGGCCTCGGCCTCATGCTTCCCGACCTCCGGGCCGTAGATTGCGATCAGGCACTGCTCCATCGTCTCACGCCATTCACGAAACTCGCCTTTTACGAGATCCGCGACCACGTCGCTGTAGTGCGCCAGCACATAGGTCTGTGTAGTGGCGTTCGGACGCTGCTCACCCTCCTCGCCTCGCGCGACGTAGGACATAAAGGCATTCATATAAGCGAGGTTGCTCTCGTAATTGGCTCTCGGGTGCGTGGCGAACCAGAGTTTGCATTTCTCAGTCATGAAGTTCTTGGTGTAGCGCAGATAGTTCACAACCAGATCGTCCCGGTTCTCAAAATAGTGCAGGAGCTTCGGATGAGACATCCCTGCTTCTTCCGCGATATCCCGAAGGGTGATCTTCGTCATGGGTTTTTTTACGATACAGCGTTCAAA
>JAFQZI010000153.1 GCA_017406005.1 Oscillospiraceae bacterium
GCTATTTTTATTATTGAAAAAGAGTTGCAGGAGTTTCCGGCAACTTTTCTCTTGAAACATGAGCAAACATCGGGTAGAATACAGCTGTAGACTGTTTTTTTACAGATCATACTTCATGGAGATGATATAATGGCTGACAACAATAAAAATTCTTTGTCCGACACTTCTGTAAATGTTCCGGATAACGGGAAAACACCTGAGGCAATAAAGATTACTCCGGCATTTCAGGAAAATAACTGCTGCATCTGCAACGGCGACCTAGAGGATGGCTATTCCGTTCTGTTTAACGGAAAAAACGATGCAGAGGCCAGGATCTGCATGAGATGCCGCGAAGCACTCCGCGTGCTGTCAAAGTGTGAATCCCCGGAAGAAGTTTTACGATCCGGGCAATACCTCGCTTCCTTCTACCTCTCCGTAGCTCCGATTGTGCTCCCCTATCTGGATAATTTTCTCCAGAAGGGTGAAGATTACCTGCAGCGGAACAAGAAAACGGAGACACAAGGATCAGAACCTTAAATGATAAAACTGTATTCTCCAAAGCGTGCTGACCATATCCTAACCTCTCTTGATGACGAGATTGCCTTCATCTGCCGTACACTGCATCTGCCGACAGCCATGCTCAAAGCCGTGCTGTACAAGGAGATCACCGAACTTGATCTGTTTGATCCGCTGGCAGATGCTGCAGTCGCCCTCAACCTGCAGCGGACCCGGCTCCTGCAGGCTTTTCCGGAACCGCACAATAGCCTGCAGAAATTCCCGGTTCTGCGAAAGTATGACAGTTCCACCGGTTACGGGCAGATCTTTGCCCGGACGGCTATCCTCGCCATCCGGTTTGCCACAGATAGAGGGATACTCTCAACTGAGGCGCTCGGGCTCGGAAAGAGCCGGGTCCTTTCTCCGGATTCCCCTTCCGACAGGGCTGAAATCTGGAGAAAGCTGCATTTTGACCATACTTTCAATCTGATCTGCACTGCACTGAACCTGATCTATGCCGCCTGGGAAATGACAGGAAAAACGGATTTTGAAAGCCTCACCCCAGAAGAAATAAAGCTCGTTTTCACGCGTTACAATGCAGACGTCCGGCATGTTACTCTTTACGGTGAAATCACGTATCGATATTATCTGCACTACCTGGGCAGATAGTGTTCCTTGCAGAAAACGTGCGGATGAAGGAATTTTGGAACCAATGAATAACAGAAAGAAAATCCTGATACAGTGGTTACAGATCGTACTGGGCCTGCTGGTGTTTTCGTTCGGCGTCCATTTGACGATCTGGGCGAACATTGGCCTGGCACCCTGGGATTGTCTCGGAATGGGTATTTCTTATCACACGCCGCTCAATTACGGTCTCTCCATGACAACCATGGCTGTTATCATCCTTTGCATCGATCTGCTTTTAAAGGAAAGGATCGGATTCGGGACGATTATCGATGCGCTGCTGACAGGAAATCTGGTTCAGATGTACAACGATCTAAACCCCTTCCCTTTGAACAGCAGGCTGTGGGTCGGCATCCTGGCCATGATGGCAGGATTTGTCTTCATGGCGCTTGGCATGTGGCTCTATATGCGCTGTGAACAATGCTGCGGGCCAAGAGATGCCCTGCTTGTCGGGCTCGGGAAGAGGATGCCGAAAGTTCCGATCGGGCTTGTGGAGATCCTGTTGTGGGGTATTGTTCTGCTTGCCGGATGGGCGCTCGGCGGGCCGGTCGGGATCGGCACGGTAATCAGCACCTTCGGGGCAGGTTTTGTGATGCAGATCGTTTACAATGTGATTCATTTTGATCCGCGTGACTGCCGCCACAGGGATATTTTTGAAGTATCTAAAGAGCTTTTCCATTCTTTTTGATTGAAAGAATCTTCAGAAACTAAAACATACTTTGCGAGGAGGGAATTCCTATGTTGGAAAAACGGAATCGAAGAGAAGCTGTTTTTGCACTTGTAAGCGCGATTATCGTCGTTTTATGCGCTGTGATAGGAATCGTAATGAATCTGACCACAGTAGAAGACCAGAACTTCGACCACATGGGCATTCAAACCTTCTGTATGTTCACTGTTAACTCCAATATCCTTGTAGCATTGGGCATGGGGCTTATCATTCCTTATGCCATTGACGGGTTGAAAAAATCCTATTTCCATCTGCCGAATTGGCTTGTCAGTTTTTTGCTTGCAGGAACTGTAGCTGTAACGCTTACGTTTCTGGTCTCCCTGTTTGTGCTCTCCCCTTTCAAAGGATTCAGGCTGATTTTTACAGGTTCCCGGTTCTTTCTGCACGGGGTCGGGCCGATTCTTTCTTTTATTGCTTTTTCTTTCTTTATCAGTGATCATTATATATCGTTCATTGAATGCTTTCAGTCTCTGGTGCCGGTGCTTATTTATGCGGGCATCTATTTTATTCTCGCTGTTCTGATCGGGGAAGAACGCGGAGGCTGGAATGATTTTTACGGCTTCAACACCTATGTTCCGTTCTGGATTCCGCTGATGCTGCTCTGCCCGATCACCTTTGGCATTGCAAGCATCCTTCGGTTTTTTCACAACCGTTCTTTCCGCAGGCTTCGTGAGGTCACGGTAATCGGTGAATATTCCGAAAGCTATCTGAGGAGAGAGATTGCCGATCTGGCGAAAGAAAAAGCCCAGGAAGACCAGCCACATTCGGATATTGTGGTTCCGAGGCGTTTTATCAAATTCCTGATTGAAAATACGGATACGGACAAAACCGTCCGGGACGTCTGTATCCTTTATCTGAATACCTTTCTGGAAAACACCAGATACTGACTAAATGGTCAGGGAGACATATATGGATATTACAGAAGAAATCCTGAGAGATGCAAAAACGCTTTATAATTTTCATGCTTCCTTTTGCAAGGAGCCGGTGCCGGCTGATCTGATCCTTGCAGCGGGCAGCCATGATATGCGCGTGCCGGAGCATGCTGCAGCGCTTTTCCTTCAGGGATATGCACCGCTCCTCGTCTGTTCCGGCGGATTCGGAAAGATCACGGACGGGTTATTTGCAGAACCGGAAGGAGTCTTATTTGCCAGGAGATGCCGGGAACTCGGAGTACCGGACGAGAAGATCCTGATTGAACAGGAAGCACACAACACGGGTGAAAACATTACTTTCAGCAAAAAGCTGCTGACAGAACGCAATATCTGTGTGAGATCCGGCCTGCTTGTCTGCAAACCCTATATGTCTGCAAGGACTTTGGCAACCGCCCAGAAACAATGGAACGAAGTGAACTGGCGTGTCTGTGCACCGCCGGTCCCCTTTGAAAACTACTGCCGGGATGATATGCCGCCCGAGCAGGAGATTCAGCTTTTAACCGGAGATTTGCAGCGGTTGAGAGTCTATGCCGATCTCGGGTATCAGGTACCGGTCGAGGTTCCCGAGGAGATCTGGACTGCTTTTGAAAGGCTTGTACAGGCCGGATTTGACCAGTACTATATTCGTTAATGCGGAGGAAGCAATGCTGAAGACGACAAAAGAAGAGATTAAAGTAATCGCTTTTGATCTGGATGGAACCCTCACACAGCATAAAACCCCTCTGCAGGAGGAAAACCGCAGGCTCCTCGACGAACTGGGAAGACAGTATTCCCTGCTGATGGTCGGAGCCGGACAAAGTCTTCGGATTTTTCACCAGATGGGAAATTATCCCATCGACATTATCGGCAACTACGGAATGCAGTTCTGCCGCTTTGATGCAGAATCCGGAAAACTGAAAACGATTTACGATGAACAGATCCCATGCGATAGGGAGAGTGTCTCGCAAAGAATCTCCGTGCTCCGTGAAAAAGAAGGTTTTACCGTCTTCAGCGGAGAAAGCGTGGAATTTCATACTTCAGGCTGTGTAACCTATCCGCTGCTCGGAACAACGGCAAATCTTTCGGACAAGCTTGCTTTTGATCCTGACCGTAGCAAGCGGCGCGCCATCTATGAAGAGGTTCGGGACGCTTTTCCTGAATTTACCGTTTTTATTGGTGGCAGCTCCTCCTTCGACTTTGCTCCGTCACCCTATGATAAATACTATGCGCTGGACCGGTACTGCCGGGAAAACGGCTTCTCCCACCGAAATGTTATTTACTGCGGAGATGACTACGGCATCGGCGGAAATGATGAGGCTGTTTTCCGTTCCGATTTTTCCTTTATATGCGTGAACGACTTCACAAAGATCGGAGAAATTCTGAAAGAATCCCTCTCGAAATCTTGACGTATCTGCCTGAAAGGCGTAAAATAAGAACACCATATCCAGAACTATTTTTGCAAAGGAGAAGCCGCTTATGAGCGTAGACATCCGCATCAGCCATGCACTGAAAAAATATGGGGACAATGTGATTATCCCCGATCTGAGCGTTAATATCAATCCCGGTGAATTTTTTACTCTTTTAGGGCCCTCGGGCTGTGGAAAAACAACGCTTTTGCGTATGATCGCCGGCTTTAACAGTATCGAAGGCGGAGATTTCTATTTCGGAGACAAGCGCATCAACGATCTCGATCCCTCCAAGAGGAACATCGGCATGGTGTTTCAGAACTATGCGATTTTCCCGCACTACACGGTGCGGAAGAATGTGGAATTCGGTTTGAAAAACCGCCATCTCCCGAAAGAGGAAATCAAGGAAAACACCGATAAATTTCTCAAACTCATGCAGATTGACGCCCTGGCAGACCGTCTGCCGGATCGCCTCTCGGGCGGCCAGCAGCAGCGTGTCGCACTGGCGAGAGCTCTCTGCATCAGCCCGGATGTGCTTCTGATGGACGAGCCGCTTTCCAACCTCGACGCAAAACTGAGAGTTGAAATGAGAACCGTTATCAAGAACATCCAGCACGACGTCGGCATCACCTGTGTGTATGTCACGCACGACCAGGAAGAAGCGATGGCTGTTTCCGACAGGATCGCCGTCATGAATGCCGGCGTGATCCAGCATATCGGCAACCCGAAGAGCATTTATCAGCGCCCGGCCAATGTTTTCGTCGCGACCTTCATCGGCAGGACAAACATGCTCAATGGCAAGTTAAAGATGGAAAACGGCAAGGCGATTCTCTGCATCGATGATTACCGTGCCGAGATGTATACGGTAGCGCCGGAATATCTCCGCGATCAGGATGTTCAGGTCAGTATCCGCCCTGAGGAGCTCCTTCTCAACCGTGATCCCTCGGCTTACGGCATGAAGGGTACGGTGCAGGATGCTGTCTTCCTCGGGCTGAACACACACTATTTCGTCAAGCTGGATTCCGGTGAGGATGTGGAGATCATTCAGGAATCCTCCATAGAGGAGACGCTCAGCAAGGGAGCACGGATCTCTCTCACCGTCAATACAGACAAGGTCAATCTCTTCCTGGCAGATGGCTCAAAGAATATCCTCACAGGGGTCCGGAACGATCTCGAGGCATAAGAGGCAGCGCCATGCAAGAAAAAAACAGAAAGTTCGAAGTATGGACCATAATAAGCATTCTGTTCTTTCTGCTGTTCCTGCTTATTCTGGTCTATCCGATGTTCGGCATTCTCAAACAGTCCCTCTACGACAAAGAGGGTGCGTTCACGTTTGCCAACTTTGCAAAGTTTTTTGCCAAAAAGTATTATACCAATACCATCCTCAACAGCTTTAAAGTAACGATTGCGGTTACGCTTGTTTCGCTGCTGATCGGTATTCCCCTCTCCTATTTCTACAGCTTTTACCGGCTGAAAGGTTCAAAAATCATCTTCATCGTCAGTATCCTCTGCTGCATGTCCGCTCCGTTTCTCGGCGCTCTCTCATGGATCATGCTGCTCGGAAGAAACGGCGTTGTCACAAAGTTCTTCCTCAACGTGTTCCATATCCGGCTCGGCAGCATTTACGGTTTTAAAGGGATACTGCTGGTTCAGGCGCTGAAGTACTTCCCGCTGGTTTTCATCTATATGAACGGCGCTTTCCGGAATATTGACAACACCCTGATTGAAGCCTCCGCCAACATGGGCTGCACCGGCATCAACCGCTTCTTCAAAATCATCCTGCAGCTCTCCATGCCGACGGTTCTGGCTGCTTCCCTGATGGTATTCATGCGTGCGTTTGCCGATTTCGGCACCCCGATGATCATCGGAGAGGGTTACCGGACCTTCCCTGTTGAGATCTATTCCCAGTACCTCGGTGAAAACGGAAGAGACTACGGGTTCGCAGCAGCCATTTCGGTTATTGCAATCCTGATTACGGCAATTGTCTTCTTCCTGCAGCAGTGGGCTACTGGGAAGTTCCGCTTCTCGATCAGTGCCCTCCATCCCGTGGCGAAAAAAGAAGCAAAAGGCCTCGGCGGGTTCCTGATGCATCTGTATGCCTACGTGCTGATTTTCATCGGCTTCGCACCGAACCTTTACATCGTCTATCTCTCCTTTGTCAACAGCGACGGTGCGGTATTCAAATCGGGCTTTTCGATCAACAACTATCGCCTTGCCGCCAAAAAGCTCCTGGTGCGCTCCATTAACAACACGCTCATTCTCGGTATCGGAGCGCTGTTTATCATTATTGTGTTCGCTGTGATCGTCGCCTACCTGGTCGTACGTCGGTCTAACCCGATCAACCACGCCATTGACACGATGGCCATGCTGCCGTATATCATGCCGGGCGCAGTCGTCGGTATTGCACTGGTTATGGCGTTCGGTGCCAAGCCTTTCGCCCTGACCGGCACCATGACGATCATGATCCTCAACCTTGTCGTGCGCCGAATGCCGTACACGATCCGTTCGGCAACCGCAACGCTGATGCAGATCCATCCGAGTATAGAGGAGGCGGCTATCAGCCTCGGCGCCTCCAAGCTGAAGACCTTTGCCAGGATCACGGTCCCGATGATGTCGAGCGGCATTATCTCCGGTGCTATCCTGAGCTGGGTTGCCATTGTGACGGAGCTGTCCGGTTCCATCATCCTCTATAACAACAAGACGATCACCCTCACAATGAGCACCTATGTGCAGATCAACCGCGGCAACTACGGCACGGCATGCGCGTTCGCTGCCATCCTGACAGTCGTCACCATCCTGTCCCTGCTGATTTACGTCAAGGTCAGCGGCAACGAGGATGACATCAAGCTTTAATCCCTGTTTCGTCCTTACAGCGTCTTCATGCGCTTGGGAATAAATAAACTACATAGAAGGAGATTACAACATGAAGAAACTCATCGCACTTGCACTGGCTCTTTGCATGGTATTCGCTATTGTCGCTGTTTCTGCTTCCGCAGAGGAAGACATCGGTGATACCCTCGTTCTTTACTCCACCATGACGGAGAAAGACCTCGAAGCTCTGATCGACGGTTTTGCAGAAGTCTATCCCGACTGCGAGATTGAAGTTGTTTCCGGCACTATCGGTGAGACGACCTCCCGTATTGCTGCAGAAGCAGACAACCCGCAGGGTGACGTGACCTGGGGCGGCCTGGCAGACTCCGACGGTATGCAGTATGCCGACCTGTTCGAGGAGTGGGTTTCCGACGAATCCGCAAATGCCATTGAAGGCTACTCCACCCCGAACGGCATCTACTCCATGGACCACCTCTCCACGATCGTATTTGCCATCAACACCGAACTCGAGAAGGAACTCGGCCTTGACATCCGCTCCTATGCTGACCTGCTCGATCCGAAACTCGAAGGCAAAATCATCTTCTCCAACCCGAACAGCTCCTCCGCTGCCTGGAACAACCTCTGCAACATCATGTCCGTCTTCGGCAACAACAGCGATGAATCCTGGGACTACATCGGCAAGCTGATGAAGAACCTCGTCATCTCCGACTCCTCCTCCAACTGCTTCAAGCTCGTAGAGCAGGGCGAATATGTTGTCGGCCTCACCTATGAAGACGGCGCTATCAAGCTCATCCAGCAGGGTGCCGAGGACCACTTCACCATGCGTTATCCGGAAGATGGTGCTTCCGCATCCGCATTCGGCATGGCTGTGATCAAGAACTGCAAACACCCCGCAGCTGCAAAGGCTCTGGTCAACTGGGTCTGCTCCGCAGAAGGCTGCTCCTATATTGCCCAGTACCTCAAGACCCTGCGTATGACCAACAAGGATACCGTTTACGGCGAGAGCCTGCTCCCCGCTACCGAGGATATCAAGTGGGTAAAGCGTGACGTTCCTTATCTCACCGAGCACAAGGCAGAAATTCTGGATCACTGGAATGAACTCCTTCTCGAGGTTCAGGGCTGATTCAGTTTCCAATACACGCAGGTTCCCTGACTGTTAAAAGGACTCCCGGCCGAAAAGCCGGGAGTTTTCTGATTATTTACAGATTCTTTCTTGATTTGTCTGTCCCGGAAAGATTATAATGTGGACAAATTAATAGATTGTGAGGGATCTTCTGATGAAAACGCTCATAACCATCCTGCTTTCATGCTCGCTTCTGTTGGGGCTTTTTGCTTTTTCCGCTTGGGCGGAGTCTCCCCTTGTCGGAGGATGGACCGCTCCCGACTCTCCGGAAATCACACCCGAGCTTCAGGAACTGTTCGACAAGGCCACCGAAGGCCTTCTCGGCGTCAATTATACTCCCGTGGCCCTGATCGGTACACAGCTTGTCTCCGGTATGAACTACTGCTTCCTCTGCGAGGCAAAAGCCGTGATCCCCGATGCCGTGCCGTACTACGTCAATGTAACGGTATACAGGGATCTGCAAGGCAATGCCAAAGTCACGGACATTGAAGGAGTTGAAACACACTCCACTTCCGAAATCGCTGCCTTTGTCGGAGAAGAAGCAGACAGCTCCCTGACGGAAGAACAGCCCTCAGCAGAAGAGATTCAGGATGACACCTGCTGCTGTTGCTGCCGGCGCAGATGCTGCGGCCGCAGCGGATCATAGCAGAACAAATCCATGATACGAAAACCCTTCGGCGAATCAGTTTGCCGAAGGGTTTTTGCAATCAGCCAAGGAAGTCGAAGATCTTTTCCCAGTACGGAATCAGAACTTTGGAATCGGTCATATAGAGCTCATGCTTCATCCCGGGAATAACGGAAAGCCGGCAGGTCGGCACCCGGGAGGCAAAAAGATTCTGGGAGATGTTCTTGACAACGGTGTCCTCCCCTGCTTGCAATAGAAGCACGGGAATCCGGATGTTTTTCGTCTGTTTTGCCGAGGTAACACGGGCACAGGCCTTCACCGCTTCCAGCCCCCAGCCAATGGACGGAGAGCGCATCTGCAGCGCCTTGTCCTTCTGCTGCTTCTCAAAATAATAGAGATAACGGCACTCGGAAGAATCGCAGGAATTTGAAAAGTCCGGATCAGAGGGGAAAGAATCCACCGGGCTGAGGGGCTGAAGCTTGCGCTTTCCGACCCCCATCACGCTCGCCGCCGCAAACATGACCGGCGTCGGCAGGGAAAAGCTGAGGCCAAGCATCGGAGAGGAGAGAATCGCCTTGCTGAACAGCCCCGGATACTGCTCAATCGTCCACGCTCCGATACAGCCGCCCATGGAGTGGCAGTACAGGTATAGCGGCAGATCGCCGGAAGACGGCCTCACCAGGGTTTCCGTCAGATAGCGGAGATCCAGCACATAGTCTTCAAAACGGTCCGCATGCACGAC
>JAFQZI010000154.1 GCA_017406005.1 Oscillospiraceae bacterium
ACTTGACTTCATCAGAGGAACCGACGTGGAAAAGCTGTTGAAGGAATACCATGTGATCTGATCCCTTTCAGCATTAACTTAACTGGGGCTGCCGAAAAAAGGCAGCCCCTTTTCATGAATAGGCGCGCTCTTTCTGTATGCGCAATCGTTTCCGGGTTTGAACCCAACGATAGTGAATCCAGGCTGCTTTTGGGTTCAGCCTGGGTTCATCGTGTGTTTGTATCAATTTGCCTCGGAAGGGGGAGCTTGTGCTTGCGATCCAGGCATATTTCGCGCAGCAGGAGAATGAAGGGAATGCCTGTCCTGGGTCATTTCAGAACCTTCTCAAGATACGCTTTGAACTCCTCTTTCACCGCCTGCGGCGCGGTGATTTTCATTTCTCCGCCAAACTGAACGACCCAACTGAAAAAAGTGCCGCTGATTTCAACAGTATGCGTCAGACGGCCATGGGTATCGTCGATCTGCTCTACAGCTGCGGATTCACCGAATTTATCGTAAACGGCGCCGAGGGCATTAGCGGTGAATTCAAGAGTCACGGCCTCTTCGTGCCCTCCGTACATATTAAAGATGCGGGAGAGGTAACGGTCAACATTTCCGACGTGGCGCTCAGCGTCCTCGGAGCGATGTGTTTCGCAGGTACTGGCGGACATCATCCGATCGAGCCTGTAATGGCGTATAGCCTGGCGGTCGGCGGAATAGGCAATCAGGTAGAACTGATCACTGTGGAAGATGAGATAGAGGGGGTCAACCGTGACCGGCTTCTCATAGTCCGGCTGCGGCTGTGCATGAAAATCCAGATGGAAATACACAAAGCTGACCTGCTTTTCCTCCAGAATTGCTTTTGCGCAACATTCCACATTGGCAAAAATTTCATGGTTGGTGTGTTTTCGGCGGTTAAAGTGGATGATGGCATTTTCCATCTCCGCCGAACCAAGGCTTTCATTCTGGATCGAAATCTTATGGATCAGGCTGTTAGTCTCCTTTTCCGGAATGAACCCGCATGCCTGCACCGCATCGAACAGAATTCTGAGCTCTCCGCGCGTAAAAATACCGCCGGGGCCGTAATATCGAATCTTATGGCCGTCGCGGACTTTGTTGATGCGGAGAGTAGTATCGTCAAGCAACTTGAGGTCCTCATAGAGAGTGGCCTGGCTGCAGGGAGTACCGTATTCTGCCAACCGTTCCAGCAGATCCCGAATGGAAAGAGGATGGTCTTTGTCGGTCTGTTGTATGAGAATGTTATGGAGTACAACCAGGCGCAGAGCCCGTGCAGTTTCATCTTTCATGTGTCTCCACCGTTTCTGTGATTTTGGCAGAATTATACACCGTGAATCCGATCTTGTAAAACAGAAAACGGACTAACTTTCCGAAATACCCGGAAAGTTTAAAAAACCCTCTTGCAAAGCATGATTGTCCGTGCTATCATGCACCCTGCAAGCGCAAATAGGAATAAATTCCCAGTTGAAGGAGAGACAGAGATATGAATGTAAAACCGGGTAATTTTGATAAGGTGCTGCAGTATGTCAAAGACTATTCCAGCCGGTTCAGCCTTCCGGTCGACCTGATGGCGATTGCGAAAGCTACAGGGGTTCCGAAGTCTTCCGCTGCGAGATATCTGGAAAAGATGGTAGAAGATGGTATTGTGGATCACAGCGGAGTCGGCTATATCACGGTACGGCAGAAGGAGAGGACAGCCGGATGGCGATATGTTCCGAAGTGCGGCAGGGTGTCCTGCGGCATTCCGCAGGATACTGCGCTGGAAGAATACAATTATGAGTATTATGCCATTCCCGCATCCTGGCTTTCCGGCGGAGAGTACTTTCTGCTGGAGGCAGAAGGAGACTCTATGATCAATGCCGGTATTTACGAAGGCGATATGATCCTCATCAGAGCGCAGGATCGGGAGGATTATGACGGTCAGATCGTAGTGGCGATGGTCGGCGGAGAAACACTGCTGAAGCGGATCCATGTAGATCAGGAGAAAGGCTATACCGAGCTGATCCCCGAAAATGATGAATATGAAATACTTCGCTGCTGCCATGAAAACGAGGCAGAACAGGTGATTGTTCAGGGGGTGGCGGTGATGAAACTGAGTATGAAAGCATTGAGATAAAACAAGGAGGATGCACTATGATTGATGAAAATGGACTTCCGGTATTGTTTATGGAAGAAGGCGCCGAAAAAATCTGCAAAGTGGGGTTGACAGACGGAAGGGCCTTTCTCCTCTTCCCAAGGCACAGACGCAGAGGTGAGGAAAGGCTGGAACGGGAGACCTTTCTCTTTTGGGAGGATTTTGAGTACAAGGTATTTCTGCTCCGGAAACAGCTTATGGCTCTGTCCGGATACCGATAACAGAACAACCGCCTTCTCGGAAGCATGAGTCGAGTTCGCCGGTCGGATCGAACCGGGCTGAAACCGCACCTTGTCGAGAAAAGGGAGAGGAAACGGAAATTGTTTCCTTTCCGGCGGAGAAGAATTGAATTATTTCACTCATCTTTGAGCAGGAGGCCGGGAGAAGCAGCCAAGCTTTTCCGTCAGAGCCGTAGCCGGGAGAGTATTCAGTGATGTGCGCTGCGCATTTTTTCTGCACAGGCATTCACCGAATATTCCCCGGTTTTTGTTTTGGAAATTATTAATTTGGAGGGTTAGAACAGCATGGGAAAAGATGCAGATCTGCAGAACACCGGATGGGACTGGATCCTGCCGGACTGGGAAGCACTGGAATGGGGACAGCCGAAGCAGACTGTCACGCCTGACACCGCGGACCTGTGTGAAGATCCGTTTGACTGGGAAGGGGAGCATTCTCCGGAAGCTAAGCTTGCGGCAGCTATTGTAATGCAGGCAGTGATCGACTGGCGGGAGGCCAAAGAACGGCTCAGGATACAGCCTTTCGATGAGGATTCGCGCCTGATTGTGGAGGAGACGGAAGCGTTTTTCCTGTCGGACTGGTTTGAAAAGCTGACAACGTTTCGCGGTGAAAAGCTGCTGAATCAACTGAAGGAGGAATTTGATGCATGACGGCAAAAGAAAAACTGGAACAGCTCAGCTTGATGGATCTGGAAATCAACCGTAAACTCGAACGCCTGGGAGATCTTTACGCGGATCTGTTCCGCGGTTCCGCTGTGCTCAACGGGATGCCTGCCGGAGAGCGGGATGAGAGAAGCTTTGAACAGAGGATGGAACGTTATCTTCTCTTGCGCGAAGAGATCAACAGAGATATCGACCTTCTGGCGGATCGGAAAGAGGAGATTCGCAAAGCGATTGACGCGCTGCCGGATGAACGGTACCGCAGCGCTGTTGAGATGTTTTATCTGCGGGGGATGACCTCTGAGCAGATTGGCAAACGCATGGGCTATGATCCGCGCCACATCCGCCGTTTTCTGAAAAAAGCACTTGAACTGATCAGGCTGTGAAAGATGTCCTAAAATGTCCGCCGATGTCCGCATGCCGTTATGATAAGATTATACTGTCAGAAAAAATAAAACTGAGCGGGAGGGCCGGAAGCGAGATGCTTCCGGCTCTTCTGCGGAAAGGAAGAAAATGAAAAAAACTGGCGAAAAAAACTGCAATGTATGCTGTGTGACAGGAAAGGTGGCAAGCCTGGACAAAATCGACTGCCCGGAAGGGAAAGATGATTTTCTCCTCATGGTGGAGACGATCCTGCCGGACGGGAGCAAGGTCTGCCTCCCCTGCGGGATGGAAAAAAGCACACTGGATTCCTGCAAAGGAAAGCTCCGGGAAGGGGACTGGATCAGCCTTCTCGGGATCCTGAACGGCGTAAGCAATGAGGGAGAGATGAAAGGAGCCTGGATTGAAGCCATTGCGCTGGAACGTGAGACAAAGAGAAGCGGCAAAAAGTACTGCAACGAAGCGATGCTGACGGGTACCTCCATTGAGGGAGGCTGTCTGATTGACCGCGGTATACCCGTTGCTGCAGATTTTGTGCTGGAGCTGGAGAGCCTGAGGGATGGGGAGACCTTTGAAGCGGAGGCCATCGTGCCGCAGGAAGCTGTGCAGGAGTATATCGACACACTGGGCTGCCAAAAGCTCAAAGTTCTCGGTGCACTGGAGTTTGTGCCTTCCGAAAAGGGAGAGGAGGACGCCATCAGCATGACCGTCTATGTGCGGAGAATATACAATGCCGAGGAGGAATGAAGTATGACGGCAAAAGAGATTCTTACCCGCCCGAAGACGCTGAAAATGTCTGTCCGCGCGGAAATGGACAACCTGATCGCTCTCCGGGCAATGGCGGAGAGCTGCACCTCGCACATGAAGCTCACCGGCAGCAACCACCAGCAGGGGCAAAGGAGTGGGCTGGAGAGCATCACTATTCGCCTCGCGGAAGAGGAGAAAAAACTCAATGATATACTCACCGATCTGGCAGCAGCGGAAGGAGAGGCCCTGGAGCTGATCCGGATGCTGGAAAAATCGGAGCAGAGAGCGGTGTTGATGTGCCGCTATATACAGGAGCGTACCTGGAAGGATGTTGCGAAAGCGTGTTTTATCGGCAGAACCACAGCCCTGGCATGTCATCGGGATGCTTTGCAGCAGCTTGACAGGCTTCTGGCTCAGCAGCAGAAGAAAAAGGAGGATGCAGCATGAGTCAGCTTCAGCTTTTTACCAGTGAGGAATTCGGCAGCGTACGTACGCTGCTGATCGGAAATGAGCCATATTTTGTCGGTAAGGATGTGGCGGATATTCTTGGTTACACCAACAGCAGGGACGCCATTGCAAAGCATGTGGATCCGGAAGACAGGGGTTCCGTCGCAATTTACGACGGAACCGACGGGAACCCGAACCAGACAGTGATCAGCGAGTCGGGGCTTTACAGCCTGGTCCTTTCGAGCAAATTACCCGGTGCAAAGCGATTCCGGCGCTGGATAACTTCGGAAGTGCTCCCGGCGATCCGGAAGCACGGCTTATATGCGCTGAATGAAGTGCTGGAGGATCCGGATTTGCTGTTCTCCGCATTGGAAGCCCTGAAAACGGAACGGGAAGCTGCCAGGGAACTCCGGGAAACCGTGGATGCCCAGCAGAAACAGATTGCGGCTATGGAGCCGAAAGCAGATTATTTTGATAAAGTACTTTCCTGCCCGGAGGCAGTGCCTGTCAGCATCATTGCCAAGGACTATGGGTGGAGTGCCCAGAAGATGAATCGCTTTCTTCATGCCTGCGGCATTCAGTATCGGCTGGGAAAATCGTGGCTGCTGTATGCCGAATATGCAGGCAGAGGGTTCACCAAAAGCGAGACTATGCTCTATACCAATCAGGGAGGGGAGACCCGCCATACCGTTTTTACAAAGTGGACACAGAAGGGCAGGCTTCTGATTTATGAACTGATGAAGGCTGCGGGATATGAGCCCGGACCGGATCGGGAGGCTGATGGAAATGGCAGCGAGGGATAAGGAGCGGTATTTCTGGGTAAAGCTGCGGCGGGATTTTTTCAAGCGGCATGACATCCGGATTCTGGAAAAACAGCAGAACGGGAAGGAACTCGTTCTGCTTTTTCTGAAACTGATGGCGGAATCCGTTGACCACGAGGGGGCGCTCCGTTTTTCGGAAGCTCTCCCGTATTCGGAAGAAATGCTTGCCTGCGTGACGGATACCGATTCTGAAATCGTTCATCTGGGGCTTCAGGCTTTTCAGGAACTCGGAATGCTGGAGTTGAAGGAGGATGGGACGATTTGTATCCCAGTTGTAGCGAAGCTGCTGGATAGCGAGACTGCTGCCGCACAGCGTAAGAGGGAATACCGGACGGAGAAGCGGGAGGAGGGGGACAATGTCCCCCTGCCGTCCCCCGGGTGTCTCCGAGAGAAAGAATCAGAATTACAGCCAGAATCAAATCCAGAACTATATTCACAGAGAGAGACAGATGATTGCACAGCCCCTGCCGGGGCTGCCTGTCGGCCGGAAGACGTCCGACGCGTTGTGCAGGCATGGAATTCGCTTGGACTGCAGCAGCTTTCCCGGGTGACGGCAGTATCCAGACGGGGAAGCATGCTGAGAGCCAGGATTCTGGAGTATGGAGTAGATGATGTGCTGGAGGCAATTGAAAAAATCCGGAGCAGCGCATTTCTCAGAGGGCAGAATGCGAAAGGCTGGGTGATCACTTTCGAGTGGTTTGTGCGGCCGAATAACTTCCCGAAGGTGCTGGAAGGGAATTATGAACCGTATCACAACCCTTCGGAAAAAGAGACTGCCAATCCCTTTCTCGCTATGCTGATGGAGGAGAGCCGTGACAAGAGCTGAAACGATTGCCGTGCTGGCTCTGCTGAAAGCAGCATATCCGAATTTCTATAAGGATATGCCGCAAACGGATCTTCAGGCGGCAGTTAATCTCTGGTGCCTTCATTTTGCCGGAGATGACGCCGATACCGTAACATCGGCTGTCCATGCGCTGATTGCCTCAAGAGCAGAGGGGTATCCTCCGACTATCGGAGCGGTGCGGGAGCAGATCGGAAAGCTCATTGCAAAGGACAGTCTCACCGATGCGGATGCCTGGGCACTGGTAAGCAAAGCCACACGCAACGGGCTTTATGGCTACCGGGAGGAGTTTGAAAAGTTACCCGAACAGGTGAAAAAAGCTGTCGGCACGCCGGAACAGCTGAAAGCCTGGGCTATGATGCCCTCAGATGAGGTGGAAAGCATTATAGCCTCCAACTTCCGACGAAGCTTCCGTGCCGTAATACAGCGGCAGGAAGAAAATCTGCGTCTTCCGAAAACCGAATGTGGTTTACGTTTAGTATCCGGGAAGGAATGTTAAACGACAGATATGGCCACCGGAAAATGAGGATTGTCAATCGTGAGGAAAAATGGTATTGTATTACAAAAGGGGAGAATGCGCTTCATGATTGATTCGTTTAACAGGAATATTACCTATCTGCGCCTTTCCGTGACGGAACTGTGCAATCTGCGCTGCCGTTACTGTATGCCGGAAGAGGGAGTCTGCAAAAAAAGACACGAGGACATGCTGACCCAGGAAGAAATGCTGCTGGCGGCTCGTGTCTGTGCCTCACTTGGGATCCGGAAGATTCGTATTACGGGCGGAGAACCGCTTGTCAAGCCGAATATTCTGCCTCTGTGCCGTGAGATTGCAGCAATAAACGGGATTGAAGAGATCTGCCTTACCACAAACGCGACGCTTCTTGCTCCCATGGCACAACAGCTGAAGCAGGCGGGGATAGACCGGTTGAATATCAGCCTGGATACACTGGATGAAGCGAAATATCGGATGATCACGAGAGGCGGAGAACTGACTGCGGCAATAGACGGGATCAAAGCTGCCCTTGATGCGGGCTTTCAGAAAATCAAGATCAACACGGTGCTGATCGGCGGGTTTAATATCGATGAGATTTCCTCTCTGGCAGATCTGACGAAGCAGTACCCGGTGGATGTGCGCTTCATTGAACTGATGCCGATGGTGGACAACAGGGATTTCGGGCCGGAAGCCTATGTGCCCAATACAGTCGTCCTGGAAGAGCTGCCGGAACTGGAGCCGCTGCCGCATGACGGAAGTGTAGCCAGGCTTTACCGTTTGCCGGGAGCTTTGGGAAAAATCGGTCTGATCAGTCCCGTGAGCGCTCACTTCTGTGCGGAATGCAACCGTATCCGTATTACGGCGGACGGGAAAGTAAAGCCCTGTCTGCACTCTTCGGATGAAATATCCATCAAGGGTCTTGATGAAGATGGAATGCGCGAAAAAATAAAATCCGCCATTCTGGAAAAACCGCAGTGGCATGGGGAACTCTCCTATTATGAGAAAAGCCGTGCCGGCCGCAGCATGAATCAGATCGGCGGATAGTACGTATTTAAAAAAGGCATTAAACTGGAAGCAAAACCCGTTTGCCCTGATACAAAGCAGTATCATGAGGGGAGACCTCTCTTGCGGAAACGGAAGTCTGCATTTCGGGAAAAAAAGACTCAATTGCTGATGCGATCCTTTGCGCATCAGCTTTTTTTGCTGTCAAAACGGTAAAGAGAAGCGTCTCACCGTTTTTTTCAACTTTATAATCAACAACTTCCGGAAGCGAGAAGACTGCCCCGTCAAGGCGGGGCATACTGACAGGCAGGCCGTCGCGCCGGATTCGGTCCAGACGCAGGGTTTCGCTCCCGCAGGGGCAGAGGCCCGGCAGAATTCGAGTAAAATCTCCGGTGCGATACCGGATAAGAGGCAGTGCCTCCATACCGATCGTTGTGATGACGAGTTCTCCCGTTTCCCCGATCGGAAGGGGATCACCATCCGGAGAAACGATCTCAGCAATAATATGGTTTTCCCTCAGATGCATCCCGCTGTGCGCCGGGCAGGTGATGGCCCCTGCCATACCCATTTCACGGGAACCGTAGTGCGGAAACAGTTTTGTGCCGAGCAGTTCCTCGCAGCAGTGGGTCACACTTTCCGGGCAGGCATCTCCGCTGACAAGTGCCCTCCGGAGGCTTTTTTTACCGCAGGCGCGGAGAAGCCCCAGCAGCGGTACAGGCATCCCGACATAGACAGTGGGCCGGTCCGCATTCACAAAGGCAGAGAGCTCGCCATAGCACAGGGAAGTGCCCAGCTTCAATGGCCTGGCACCGAGGCGCACGATCGCCTCCGCGATCAGCTCCCCCAGCCCGTTCGGACCGGAAAACGGAAAACAGACCATTGCAGTGTCACCGGGGAAAATCAGCTCCCCCAGCCCGGCCATATAGAGGCGAATGGTATTCTCCAGATCCCCATCCGTATAAAACACACGTTTTGGGAGCCCCGTGGTGCCGGAAGTGGCATCGGAGAGGATACGGGAGATTTCGCTTTGTGAGGTGAGAAGCAGGGAAGAAGCATTGCGGCTCAGGTCTGCCTCCGTCGTAAAAGGAAGAGAAGTCAGGTCGGACAGACGGTCGAGATGCTCCGGCAGATTACGGTAGAAACCCGCACGGTTCTTTTCGCGCAGAAGAAGGCGGTTCAGCTTTTTTAGCTGAACCGCTTCAATCTCTTTCCGCGTAAGCGTTTCGAGATGTTCCTGTTCACAGATCAGCGCATCCAGGCGCGAACGCGTCATCAGAGCAGACCCCGATCCTGCAGGATCTCCACACATTTTTCAAAGCTTGCCGCAATGATCTGCGGGCAGTATTCCACGCGGTTGGCAGGGTTCCCCTTTGTGATGTCGCGGCAGTCAATCCCGCCGTATTCCGCAGTCATCTCCTCTTCGAACCATTTGGTAAATTCCGCCATGGCCGGTTTGTGGTTGGCGTCCTCAAAAGCTGTGTCTTCACCTTTCCCGGTGAAGTAGGACAGCACGCAGGCACCGCCTGTCATACAGCCGCAGCAGCCCTGGGAATACCCGACGCCGCCATTCAGGCCGTCCATCGCTTTGACCAGCCCGGGGTTCTCTTCGCCCGTCATATCGAGCATCAGGATCGCCATAATCTGAGCGCAGAAATATCCGTACTGGCTCAGTTCCATCACACGGTCAATAAGATCCATTCTCAGCACTTCCTTCCTATGATAAAACGATAACTGCATTCCCCTCGCGGGATACAGCAGGAAACAGCATCCTCCCGCCACAGGGCCTCCAGATAATACTCCCGCCACTGCGGAGTAAGGTCTTCCTGACAGAGCAGCTCGAATCCAGCACCCTGCAGCAGAAAAGCAGGATCCTCAAAAAATACATCCGAGAGCAGCAGAAGCCCGTCTTTTTTCAGAAGGCGATGGGCTTCTCCCAGGGCTTTCGGCACATCTCCGGAGACAAAAAATGCACACTGGCTGATCACGGCGTCAAACTGTTCTCCCGGGAGACCGGAACAGAGAAAATCTCCCTGCTGCACCAGATCGGAAAGCGGTGCGAGATCAATGCCTTTCGCTTCATACCCGAGGGACTGCATCAGTGCAACCGCCTCGCCGTCTCCCGCCCCCATATCCAGAATGCGGGCACCGTTCGGCAGGGCTGCTGCCTCCAGCATGCGTCGGGTATGTTCGATGCCTCCGGGGTGTCGGTTCATTTATCTTCCAGAGCGCGCTCGACGGATGCCACTTTCCCGAGTGCCAGCTCTTCCGGCACATAGACGAAACCGCATACGGGGCAAACCGGCAGCTCAACCGGAAAACCGTTGTCGAGATACATGAATTTGGCTTTTCCCTTTTCCAGCAGGACACCGCATTTCACGCACTGCAGTTTTCCTTCCGGATCAATTGTGTAATAGTTTTTTTCGATTGCCATCAGCCTTGCCTCTTTACAACATTCATGCGGTGGCTGTATGCCCCGTGTACCGTGTAGCTGTTTTCTGCATCCTGCGTAAACTTTACCCAGAAAGTGGCGTTGCCCACCCGTTTTCGTGCAACCAGCAGACCGCTTTCGCTGTCAAAAACAGCTTCGTTTGTCTCGCGGAAGGAATTCATCACGGCAATCACATCATCAGTCAGGATCATACGGTCGTCCATCAGCCGCCGTGCTTCATCGGTATAGTTCAGTTGGTAATCCAGTTTCATTTCCAAAGGTTCCTCCAGCCACAATTCCCGGAGCAGTTCGTTTTTCAGTGTCAGTCGGTTCCAGCGCTTTTCACTGATGTCAGGCGGGCTGCCGGCGTCCGTGCCGTAAATCAGCTCCAGAATATGTCTGGATTCCCGCCCCTGGCGTGCAAACCGATCCCGACAGGCCATACAGTAGGAGATATAAGGCGCATCGGAACGCTCCAGGCACTGTTCCGTCATTTCCGCGGCGACTTCGCGGTTGGCATAGGCAGTCAGTCCGCCGTACCCGCAGCAGGGGGAGCGGTCGCCGGAATAGGGGGTATCGACCAGCTCGCAGCCAAGCTGCCGGGCGAGAGTGCGGATTTTTTCCTGCGTATCCGCATCTCCGCGCGCTCCGCAGGAATCATGCATAGCTGCGGGGCGGTCAAGGCCGTGTGCTCCCGCGGGCAGGCCGAGTTCCAGAAGCACATCCCAGATCCCCTGTACCTGAAGCCCCTCGTGTTCTTTCAGCTCTTTGGCACAGGTCGGGCAGCCTGCAATCACAATCGGATCGCCCAGTTTGCTCAGTTCCTGATCGATAAATTCCTTCGTGCGTCTGGTCATCTCATACCGTCCGGCCCAGTCGCAAATGGCGCCGCAGCAGCCGAGCATCAACGCAACGCCGCCTTCCAGCCTGGCGCAGAGGTCCAGGTAAGCGGCTTTTACAGTCTCCGGGGCAATGGCGGAAGCCTGGCACCCCGGGAAAAAGACATAACGGCAGGTATCGAATCCCGGCTGGGGACGGGAAAGAAAGGCATCACCGTTGGAAAAATACAGATCCAGCAGAGCAAATTCATGGGGAGCGAGCGGCATCTTGTCGGTTGAGACCATGTTCTGCCGGGCAATGTGGCAGACATGTGCCATATCAAACCCGTTGGGGCAGACCACGGTGCACTGCCCGCAGAGAGAGCAAGCGTTCATCGGCTTGTTGAGCTGGTGGTCGCCCATGATGATCTGCGTGTTGTTATAGATCTCTTTGGAGAGAAGCCCCGGGTATTTTTTATAATGCCGCAGATAGGCACAGCTCTTCATGCACTCCTCGCAATGGCACTGGATGCACCGTTGCGCTTCGGCGATTGCCTCTTCCGCGCTGTAACCATGCCCGCTTTCCGGCACGCGACTGAGCATGGCAGCCTCTGAGAGATCGGTATAGAGCCTGCTCTCGCATGACCCTTCATTGCCGCGCATATTTCTGGGGTCCAGATTCTGCGCAAGGCGGTCAACCGTCAGGGCGGCTTTCTTGGCTCCGAAGGCGGCGGCCATGACGCCGTCCTCCCGGGCAGTAACGAGAGCTTCCGACTCACAGATCATCAGCTCCGGCAGAAATTCGGCATCGGGATAGAGCCTCTGTGATACGGAAGAGGATGCACACAGCACGTCAAATGCCGCCCGTTTTTCTTCCAGAAACGGTAGGGTAATCTCACAGCCGAACACAAACTGAATGTCTTTCCCTTTCAGGCGTTTCAGCTCCAGGGCAAAAGCATCCTCATCCAGAAAAGCCGTTTCACAGCTTAAAAATGCCTCGAGCGTCTCCTGTTCACAGAATACCGTGATCGGATAGGCCTTCTTTTCGAGCTCTCCCGCCAGAAACAGCGGAAACAGGCCGGAGCCAAGGATAGCCACCGTCTTTTTTTTCTTGGTTCGGAAGATGCTGCCCAGTTTTGACTGCTGGCCGAAGCGTGCAATGGCCTTTTCAATATTCCGGATAGCGATTCCGTCTCCCACTTCGCAAAGGCGGCATTTTGCCTCGCAGGGAGCCTCACAGCCTGATGATAAGATCAGAGGGAAAGGCGCCGCTTTTTCGTACAGCTGCAGTGCTTTTTTCAGATCGCCGCCGGCTGCCGCTTTCAGCATGGATCGGGTGTCGAGCTTCAGTGGGCATGCCGCATTGCAGAACGGCGGTTCCTCATAAACGCAGCGTTCCACCATGCTGTCTATTTCTTCTTTGGAGATGCGGTTTACCCGATATACATGGGTTGAGCCGCGTTCTTCAATCTGTGACACGGTGCTTCCTCCCGAGTTGCAATATTGTGGTAGGGAATAGAGAGGCTCCGAAGAGCCTCTCTATTATAGCATTGTTATAGGGTTTTGAAAAGGATTACTCTTTCATGGCCTTCAGTGCAGCCAGCACATTCTCCGGACGTGCCGGGATGCGGGTGACGCGTGCGCCGGTGGCATTGAAGATTGCGTTCAGGACGGCCGGGTGCGGTGCATCCAGAGGAGCTTCGCCGCAGCCTGCAGCACCATAAGGTCCGTAAGGACGATAGGTCTCGTTGTAGTGGAGCTCGATATCATCCGGAATATCCTTGATGTACGGGATGCCGCACTTGAGGAGGCTGGTGTGTTTGCTGAGGTCTTCGAAGTCTTCGCTGAGTGCAAGGCCGATGCCCTGTGCCAGGCCGCCGTAGAAGTTGCCGTCTACGAGCAGCTTGTTCATGATGGTGCCGACGTCGGCGACGCAGGTGAACTTCTCAACCTTTACCTTGCCGGTCTCGGTGTCTACACAGACTTCCGGCATGAAGATGGTGTACATGTAGGTGGCAAACGGTTCGCCCTGTGCTGTATCCTGATCGACCGGGTGGTCTGCACAGTAAGTGGTGACCCAGTTGCCTTCGACCTTCAGGCTCTTGCCGTCAGCTACCATCTCGTCATAGGTGCGGAAGGTGCCGTCATCCTTCTTCATCTCGGCAAGCAGGTTCTCTGCTGCGAGGCGGCATGCATTACCGGACATGACCTGAGAGCGGGAGCCGCCTGCAGGGCCGGAGTTCGGGGTGATCTTGGTGTCGTTCATGACAAGGCGGATCTGCTCGGGCTTAATGCCTGCCTGGCGCAGCGTCTCGTGTGCAGAGGCGAGAGCACCCATGTCAGCGCCCTGGCCGTGATCTTCCCAGGAGACATACATGGTCACGGTGCCGTCAGGATTCAGTTCTGCATAAGCAGAGGAGGAGTCCACGCCGTCAAGGCCGCAGCCGTAAACACCGAGGGATACGCCGATGCCGTATTTGTAGCGGCCGTCGGAAGCAGCGTTCTTCTCTGCCACTCTCTTCTTGCCAGCCTCATAGAGCGGGCGGGCCTTGTCGAACAGGGCTTCTTCGCAATAGACATCAGGTGCATAGCCCGTCGGGATCGTGGTGTGCTCGGACTCTTTGTAGCAGTTCATGGCGCGCATCTCAAACGGATCGATGCCCATCTTGGCTGCCAGGCAGTCAATAGCGATGTCAGAGCCCATGAAGGACTGCGGAGAACCGTAAGCACGGAAGGCGGAGCCCCATGCGTGGTTGGTGAACACGGTCTGGCTCTTATTGCGGATAGACGGGATGCCATAGCCTGCGCCGGTGAACTGGCTGAGACGCATCGTCAGCAGGTCGCCGAACTCGGAGTACGGGCCGTGGTCAACATAGTTGTCGCCCCACAGAGCAAGCAGCTTGCCGTTCTTGTCAGCAGCGAGCTTGATGTGCATGAAGGCCGGGGAACGTTTGCCGGTGTAGGTGATATTCTGGAACTGGTTGAAGTTCAGGGAGACCGGCTTGCCGATGATCTTGGCAGCTGCGCCGATCAGGGCTTCGTTCGTCGGGGAGAACTTGTAGCCGAAGGTGCCGCCTGCATGGTTCTGGACAATGCGGAGCTTCTCCATCGGAACGCCGATACCGTCGGCGATCATCGGCATGTGCAGATGGATACCGATGGACTTGGAGTGGACGGTGACCATACCGTCTTCATCGATGTAGCCGTAGCCGTTGTCCGGCTCGAGGTGCAGATGCGGCTGACGGGAGCAGTAGCTCTCGATCTCAACCTGCTGGGAATCGGGCACGCTGTCCCAGTCAAAGTCGGGCCCTTTGATGCAGTTCGTCTCATAGAAGACGTTCGGGGTGCCCGGATGGATTTCGATGGCATCGGGTGCCATGGCATCCAGTGCGCTCATGTAAGCCGGAAGCTCTTCAATGTCAACCTTCACGGCTTCTGCTGCTGCGCGTGCATGCTCTTCGGTGTCAGCTGCAACGATTGCAATGGCATCGCCGAACTGGAAGATCTTGTCGGAGCAGAGAACGGGACGCTCAAAACCGTCGGTCTTGTTGTGCTTCGGCAGCATGACGAGGCCGTTGATCTTGTTGGAGCCGCCTGCAGCAAGAATATCTTTATAGGTGATGACTTTCACAACACCGGGCATCTTCTCAGCTTCGGAAGTGTCGATGCTCTTGATGTTGGCATGGGAAACCTTTGCCTGGGTGAGGGCGAGGCGCAGGCAGCCGGGCATCTTGAGTGCATCATCTGCACCGAAGTCCCAGTTACCGGTGACTTTCTGTGCTGCGGACGGGCGGATGTACTTGGTACCCTTAATGCTGTCGCCGGTCGGCTTGAAGACGAGGTCTTCCTTCGTCATCTCACCGCGCAGAACGGCAGCTGCATCCATAACGGCGTCTACCAGCGGCTTGTAGCCGGTGCAGCGGCAGAGGTTGCGGGTCTTGTTGAACCAGTCACGAACTTCTTCTCTGGTGGGGTTGGGATTCTGCTCGAGCAGAACCTTTGCACTGATGATAAAGCCCGGGGTGCAGAAACCGCACTGTGCGCAGCCGTGAGCCATCCATGCAACCTGCAGCGGGTGCATATCGCTGAGCGTGCCGACGCCTTCAATGGTGGTGATTTCAGCATTGTCGGGAACTTTGCTCATCTTCGTAATGCAGGATTTGGTGACCTTCCCGTTCACGATCACGTTGCAGGCGCCGCAGTGGCCTTCGCCGCAGCCGATCTTGCAGCCGGTCAGAAGCAGGTGCTCGCGGAGCACTTTTGCGAGGGTTTCGTCCTGCTCCAGGACCAGGTTACGGGTGACACCATTGATGACAAGTGTTTTGCGGATCATTGATTATCCTCCTTAAATGAAAAAAATTATATATTTGCCTTTTTCAGGGGTTGCGCGGTTCATTTGCTGTGGCCGCCGCATGGATCGTGGTCGGCACCTTTGCCCGTCAGATCCTTCAGCCGCTGGATGCCTCTGGAGGAATAGAACACCAGCTGGGAGGTGCTTCCGTCCAGATTCTCTCCGCTGAGCTTCAGGAGATTTGCATTCTCATAATAGTCGATCGGGAGTTCGCGGCGATAAATTTTTCCGGTGGCCTCATCTTTGATTTCCACCGTCACTTCGTGGGCAATCAGCTCAAACAGTTCTTCTTCCATGCTATCAGGTCGCCTTTTCTATCCATTCTTTTTCTATCTTATATGATAGAATGGAATTATAAAGAGGTCAACTTGCAAAAAAAAATAATTCGTAGAAAATCCGGGTGTTATGTGGGACAAACCAGGAACAGTTTGCGGAGGCTTCCGGAAAAAGCAATTTACAAAAAAAGAAAAGTCGAGTATACTTAAAAAACAAAAGCGGAGGAGGCGGCGCAGATGAAAGCAGGTGCTTTGATTGTCGCAGCGGGTATGTCATCGCGGATGGGAGAGTTCAAGCCCATGCTGAGTATTGGCTCTATTTCCATTGCCCAGAGAGTTGTGGCGACGTTCCAGCAGGCCGGCGTGGACAAAATCGTCATGGTGACGGGTTATAACGCCTCTGTGCTTGAACATCACCTCTCGGGGAATGGGATCATCTTTTTGCGGAATGAATCCTATGAAACCACGCAGATGTTCGATTCTGCCTGTATCGGCCTCCGGTATCTGAAAGACAAGTGCGACAGGATCCTCTTTACGCCGGTGGATATCCCGCTTTTTACGGCTGCCACGGTTCAGACGCTTCTGGAGAGTGATGCGCTTCTTGCAAGCCCCTCTTTTGAAGGAAAGACCGGCCATCCTACGATGATTGCGTCGGAACTGGTAGACGCCATTCTGGCAGATTCCGGCGAGCGGGGGCTGAAAGGAGCCCTCGAGCGCTGCGGAGAGCCGATGGTTTCCGTGCCCGTGCCGGACGGAGGTGTCCTGCATGATGCCGATACGCCGGAGGATTACCGCTCCCTGCTCTCCTATCACAACAGGCAGCTTGTGAGGCCTGTGATCAGCGTCTCCCTGGCAAGGGAAAAGCCGTTTTTTGATGCGCGCACAGCAATGCTGCTTGGCCTCGTGGAAGAGACGCATTCCGTCAGAACGGCTTGCCAGAGGATGCAGATGTCCTACTCCAGCGGCTGGAATGTGATCCGCACCCTGGAATCCCAGCTGAAGAGGACGCTTATTTCCCGCAGCCAGGGAGGAGCCGGCGGCGGGAGCAGCAGCCTGACGGAAGACGGCAGAAAGTTTCTGCAGCAGTATGAGGCATACACTGCGGAAGTCCGCAGCAGCGCACTGGAAATCTACGAGCATTATTTTCAGGAGCTCTTCTGATGCGGCGCATATTTCTCATCCGCCACGGGCATCCTGATTTTCCACTTGATTCAAAAATCTGCCTCGGCCGTACGAATCTGCCGCTCGGCCCTCTCGGCCGGATGCAGGCCTGCCTGCTCGCGAGAGAGCTGCAGTTTCCGGAGCTGTCCTCCGTCATTTCCAGCCCGCTTCTGCGCTGCCGGCAGACGGCAGAGGTTTTCGGGCGGCCGTTTGCAACAGAGAACGGCTTCGTCGAGCAGAACATGGGCAGCTGGGACGGGCTCGACTTTGAAACCATAAAAAAGCGTTTTCCGGCTCTCTATCAGGAAAGAGGACAGAATCCTCTTCTGGTGCCTCCCGGAGCGGAAACGCTTGCCGAGGTGCAACAGCGCGTGCTGCCCGCTCTTCGTCGCTGCGTTGATGCCGGGCCCGGGGATCTCGCGGTTATTGCACATGCCTCGGTGATTCAGGCGATTCTCTCTTCCGTAATGGGTGTTCCGCTTGCGGAGAGCCGGCAGTTTCGCCTGCCGTATGGGGCATATGCTGTCCTGCTATGGGACGGAGAATTTCAGGTGGAAACGCTGAAAAAACTACCGCATTCGGACATGACCCCGGAGCAGGCAGACGCGCTCCTGTCTGCCGCAGCCCCCGGCGAGCGGGTGGAAGCACACAGCCGGGCTGTAGCGGAAAAAGCAAAGGAGATTGCGGATGAGCTGCCGCTTCCGCTGGATCGAAACGCTCTGATCTGCGCAGCCCTCCTGCACGATGTCGCCCGCACGCAGCGGAATCATGCATCTGTCGGGGCTGCCTGGGTGAAAGCTCTTGGGTACGAAAAAGAAGCGGAATTCATCCGGCAGCATCATGACCTCGAAACGGATGCTCTGGATGAGGCTGCTGTTTTGTATCTCAGCGATAAATGTATTCAGGAAGACAAACCGGTATCTATAGAAGAACGCTTTGAAAGCAGTGCTGTACGCTGTGTAACAGTAGAAGCAAAAGCAGCCCATGCGAAACGCTTTGAAACAGCAAAGGCACTGCAGGGCAGAATCAACACACTCTGCGGGCGTCCCGTGATACTGTGATATAGTAGGTTTGGAGGAAAATATGGAAAACTATTATCAGGCTATTTTACAAAAGCTGGCGGAAAACACTCCGGTAGCTTTGGAGACGGTGATCAGCGGGGAAGAGGGAGAGAGCAAAAGCGGGCTTAGCCGGCGCCTTACGGATGTTGTGCCCGTGGCAGATGCCAGGGGGCGCCGCTTTGCCAGAGTGACATCTGAAGAAGCGGATGGCAGGCTCACAGTCCGGGAGCCCGTTCTTCCGCAGGAGAGGCTGATTGTCCTCGGCGGCGGACATATCGCCCTGCCGGTCTGCCGGTTTGGTGCGGCGTGCGGCTTTACGGTCTGTGTGGTGGATGACCGCCCTGACTTTGCCAACACCGAGCGCTTTCCGGAGGCCTCGCAGGTTCTTTGTGACAGCTTTGAAAACGGTATCCGCCGTCTGAAGATTACCCCGTTTGACTATGTGGTCGTGATTACGCGCGGGCATCGGCACGATGCCGACTGTCTTCGTGTCCTTCTCCCGGGCACGGAGCCTGCCTATCTCGGGATGATCGGCTCCCGCCGCCGTACGACCGGCCTGCTGCAGATGCTGCGGGAAGAAGGTTTTGATGCAGATCGTATCGCAAAGATCTGCACCCCCATCGGGCTGAGCATCGGGGCGGTGACGCCTTCCGAAATCGCGATCTCCATTCTCTCGGAGGTGATTGCCTACAAGCGCCTGCCGGAACACGGGGATGCCGACCGCTACTGCAACGATTCCGATGTGGAGCTCTCCACTTTGCAGTACCTGGCGGAGAATCATGACCCGAAAGCGATTGTCACCGTGATAGAGACCAAAGGCTCCACTCCTCGCGGAACAGGCGCCAAAATGGCGGTCAGCCCGCTTGGAAAGGTAACGGGCAGCATCGGCGGAGGCTGCAGTGAAGCGGCTGTGATTCAGGATGCGGTTCGAATTATCGGAACCGGGCGTTATAAACTTGTGGATATCGATCTGACCGGTGACGTTGCGGAATCCGACGGTATGGTCTGCGGCGGGACGATGCGCGTTCTCGTGGAAGATGCCTCGGAAGCCTGATGTAGGCGCAGTCCTTCGGGAAACCCGTTCCGTCTGCCCCGTCTGCCTGAAAAATATCCCTGCCGTCCTTTATACCGAAGATACCGGCAGAATTATCCTGCAGAAGACCTGCCCGGACCATGGCTTTTTCAGCGTTCCTGTCTGGCAGGGGCTGGTAGATTTTGACCGGTGGACGCAGGGCAGCGAACCGCTCCCGCCCGGCAGTGGGCTCTCCTGCCCGGAAAACTGCGGCATCTGTTCCGAGCATGAGATCGGTACCTGCTGCGCGCTGCTGGAAGTGACGAAGCGCTGCAACCTGCGCTGTACCTATTGCTTTGCCGACGGCGGGGGAGAAGACGAGCTTTCCTTTGAAGAACTGAAAGCAGCAGTTGAAAGCATAGTTTGCCAATGCGGGTCTCCTCTCCTGCAACTCTCCGGCGGGGAACCGACTCTGCGTGATGATCTGCCCGCGCTTGTTCGCTTTGCCAAAGAGGCCGGCTGCAGCTATGTACAGGTCAACACGAACGGTATCCGCCTCGCGGAAGATCCCGCCTATACAGAGGCTCTTGCCCGGGCGGGGCTGGACATCGTTTTCCTGCAGTTTGACGGCACCCGGGATGACATCTATGAAAACCTGCGGGGTCACCCCCTGCTGCAGACAAAACTGGAAGCCATCCGCGTCTGCTCTGATCTGCGCATGGGCATTACCTTGGTGCCGACGGTCGTCAAAGGTGTGAATGAAAACAATCTGGGAGAGCTTATTTCCCTTGCCTGTTCTCTTGCTCCCGGTGTGAGGGGGATCCACTTTCAGCCGGTGTCCTTTTTCGGCAGGGTTCCTCATGCTCCCGGCGAGGAAGACCGCTATACGCTCGATCAGCTCATGGCGGATATCAGCGATCAGACCGGTATTCCCCTGGACAGCTTCATGCCCTCCCGGTGTGACCATCCGCTCTGTGGGTTTCATGCGAGTTTCCTCATCAACTCCGACGGCAGTCTGAAATCCCTCTCTTCCATCACGCATTCCGCTTCTTCGCGCGGCTGTGAGCGGGACAACCGGGAATATGTCGCCCGCCATTGGCGCCGGCCTCCGGAGGAATCGGTTCCTTCCGGTTCCTTCTCCGACGAGATGGATTTTGATACCTTCCTCTACCGTCTGCGGCATCAGAGCCTGACGCTCTCCGCCATGGCGTTTCAGGATGCTATGAATCTCAATATCGAGCGGCTCCACCGCTGCAGTCTGCATGTCTACGACAACGGAAAGATCAAACCTTTCTGTGCAAAATACATTACCCCGGTTTTATAAGGAAATCAAAAAAGGAAAGAAGAAAACAAGAAATGGAAAAAGAAAACAAAAAAGAAAAAACCTTCTGGCAGGAGCTGCCGGAGTATCTGGTGATCATGGCAGTTACCGCGATAGTCTGTACCTGTGTGATTTGTTTCAATAAAATTCCGAGCGGAAGCATGGAGCCGACGATCCACACCCGCTCCCTCACGGTTAGCTGGCGTCTTCCCTACCTGCTGGGAGATCCGCTGCCGAAACGAGGCGATATCGTTGTCTTCCAGAGCCCGGATGAAGACAAGCTGCTCATCAAGCGTGTGATCGGCCTGCCCGGCGATGAGATCCGCTTTGTCGACGGAGATGTCTATATCAACGGGGAGAAGCTGGAGGAACCCTACGGACCTAACTATGCCCCTCAGGAGAGCTATACCGTCCCGGAGGGATGTATGTTTGTCATGGGGGATAACCGCAATAATTCACGGGACTCCCGCTACATGGATCATACCTATGTGCCGATCAGCAATATCCACGCACGCATGCTCTTCGCACTGCATATCTGAAAGGTGCTGAATAGATAAAAAAATCACCGATGGACGAGGTTTTTATCCATCGGTGATTTTTTATCAGGATCAGAAGAATCAGTCGATACCGACCATCACGGAAGTTGCCTTGACGACAGCCAGAGCGTCTTCGCCCGGAGCGAGCGCGAGCTCTTCCACTGCTGCGTTGGAAATGGTAGCGGACATGGTATTGCCCTCGAGGACGGAGATCTTCACAATGGAATTGACTGCACCTTTGTCAATGCTGACGACTTTGCCGGGGAACTGGTTCCTTGCGCTAAGCGGGAGATGCTCACCGCGGCCGACCATCACCTCGGTAGCCTTGATCACCGCGTAAGCTGCTTTTCCCGGCTCAAGACCGAGTTCTTTGATGGCAGCCATGGAGATGGTTGCGCTCACGGGTGTTCCGTTCACATTGATTGTTACGATCCCGTTGACTGCGCCCTCGTTGATTTTTTCAACGGTTCCGGCGAACTGGTTTCTTGCACTGAGTTTCATAAAAAGCCTCCTTTTCGAATTGTATTTATTTACATTTCGCTATTATATACGAAACAAGTGAATTAATCAAGACCAATGACGGTTGAAAGCCATCTCCTTTATAAATTCAACTTGTTTTTTGTTGCAACTCGGTTTTTTCTGTGGTATACTCGAATTACAATAAAATGCAAGTTGCATTTCGTTGATATTTGAAGAAGGAGATTGATCCATGAAAAAGATTCTTGCACTTGTTCTTGTCCTCTGCCTGACATTCGCTCTTGGCTCTTCCGCGTTTGCAGAAGCAGAGAAGGAGGTGGAGCTGATTGTTTTTGCTGCCGCCTCCATGACGGAAACCCTCAATCAGATTGCCGACCTTTACAAAGAAGTGGCTCCCAATGTGACGCTCGTTTATAACTTTGACTCCTCCGGAACCCTGAAAACCCAGATCCAGGAAGGCGCTGACTGTGATGTGTTCATCTCTGCTGCTCCCAAGCAGATGAACCAGCTCGATGCCAGCAAGGATGAAACCGCAAATCCCGATAAGCTGGATTTTGTCCTGCAGGGTACCCGTGTCAACCTGCTGGAGAATAAGGTTGCTCTTGCCGTTCCGGAAGGGAACCCGAAAAACATCAACTCCTATGATGAGCTGGTTGCCGGCCTGAAGGACGGCACTGTGATGCTCGCCATGGGCAATGCGGATGTCCCCGTGGGGCAGTACACCCAGAAGATTTTTGCTTTCTATGAGCTGAATGAAGAAGATCTTGCTAAAGCCGGTGTGATTACCTACGGCTCCAACGTCAAGGAAGTCACCACACAGGTTGCCGAAGCTACGGTTGATTGCGGCATCATCTACGGGACCGATGCTTTCTCTGCAGGGCTCACGGTGGTTGATACGGCTACTGCCGAGATGTGCGGACAGGTCATCTATCCCGCAGCGGTTCTGAACATCACGAAGAATGAAGAAGCGGCGAAGGCATTCCTTGCCTATCTGCAGGGAGAAGAAGCTTCTGCCGTGTTTGAATCAGTTGGATTTTCTCCTCTTGCCTGATTCTTCCGTTTCCCGTATAATCCATAGGCGGACCTCCGGTCCGCCTTCTTGTTCTGTAAGGATGTGATTTTATTGGATCTGTTTCCACTGATGAATTCCCTGCGGATCGCGTTGATCAGCACATTTATCATCTTTTTCGTGGGGATCTTTGCAGCTTATTATATTGCAAAAGCACCGAGGATGCTGAAAGGTGTGCTCGATGTGATTCTGACGCTGCCGCTTGTCCTGCCGCCTACCGTGGTAGGATATCTGCTGCTTCGCGTTCTCGGGCCGAAACGTGTGATTGGCAAATGGTTTCTGGCAGCTTTTGGCCTCAAGCTCACGATGACCTGGTGGTCGGCGATCTTTGCCACGACTGTTGTGATTTTCCCTCTGATGTACCGCACGGCACGCGGCGCTTTTGAGGCCTTTGACCAGACGCTGGCCTATTCTGCCCAGTCGATCGGCCTGTCCAACACCTATATTTTCTGGAGGATTCGCATGCCGTACTGCAGGCAGGGAATCATGGCTGGAACGGTACTGGCTTTTGCAAGGGCTCTGGGGGAATACGGTGCCACGAGCATGATCGCCGGTTATACGCCCGGCCGCACGGCAACCATTTCCACCACGGTCTATCAGCTCTGGCGCACCAACGATGACGCCATGGCCTTCCGGTGGGTGCTGGTGAATATAGCGATTTCCTTTGTGGTGCTTCTTGCTGTCAATATGCTGGAGAAGAAGGAAAGAAAGTCAGGGAAGGGAGCAGCATGACATGGCTCTTTTGATGGATATTGAAAAGAAGCTCGGGGATTTTACGCTTCGGATCAGGTTGAATGCAGAGAATGAAGTGTTGGGTCTGGTCGGAAATTCAGGCTGCGGGAAGAGCCTCACGCTGAAATGCATTGCCGGCATTGAAAAACCGGACAGGGGCAGGATCGTGCTGAACGGCGTTACGCTTTTTGACTCGGAAAAGCATATCAATCTCACGCCGCAGAAACGCCACACCGGGCTGATGTTCCAGAACTATGCCCTTTTCCCCAATATGACGGTCCGGCAAAACATCCGCGCCGGTACGCTGCGCGACAGGCAGACAGAACAGGAACGGGAACGGAAAGTCAATGATATTTTGGAGAGCTTCGGCCTGTCTGCCGTGGCACAGCATTATCCGAGGCAGCTTTCCGGCGGGCAGCAGCAGCGTACAGCCCTTGCGAGAATTCTTGTCTCGGAACCGCAGATCCTGATGCTGGACGAACCGTTTTCTGCCCTCGACAGCGAGCTGAAGTTTTATATGGAAAAGGAAGTCCGGGAAGTGATCCGCCGCTTCGGCAAGACGACGCTTCTGGTTTCCCATGACAAAGGAGAGGCGTATCGGCTCTGCAACAGGATTGCCATGATCCACGACGGATTCGCGGAAGAAATTCTCTCAAAAGAAGAGTGGCTTTTAAAGAGCAATTCTGTTATAATGCCTACAAACGCGATTCCGCAGAATGTTATTCTGGTTCCGGAAGATACTTAAATACGAATATGAGGATAGGAAATGAAGAAAATACCGGTTGAATCTGCCGTTGGCATGGAGCTGTGCCATGATATCACAGCCATGCGTGACGGTTTTAAAGGTGCCGCTTTCAAACGCGGCCATATTATTACGGAAGAAGATATTCCCAAACTGCTCGATATTGGCAAGAAGACCGTTTTTGTCTGGGAAGAAAATGCGGGCGAGATCCATGAGGAAGAGGCGGCGCTGCGCATGGCGGCCATGGCTCCCGTGGAAGGCGCCCATTATTCCGGCC
>JAFQZI010000155.1 GCA_017406005.1 Oscillospiraceae bacterium
AACAATACCATTTTGAGAAAGCACTGTCAAGATATGATGCCTTTTGTTTGAAAATTTTATCAGAAAACACAACATCTGCCCCTTGCGTGAAATCGGAAAGAATGCTAAGATGAAGAAAAAGAATCCCTGTTCATGCGGAAAAGGAGGCACAGATGCATAAGAAAATCCTTGCGGCAGTTCTGGCGGTTATTCTCTGTCTGACGCTGGCGGCTTCCGCCTTTGCCGTGACGTTCCCCACCCTTTACGAGAAGGACGGAAACGTCTATCTGGTAGACTACAACTACGAAACCGGAAAGCTGGAATGGACGCTTCTTTACGGCCACTACCACAAGTTCAACCAGTGGGTCGTCACGCGGATGCCGACCTGCACATCCACCGGCCTGCGCTACCACACCTGCCTGACCTGCGGGAAGACATACTGGGAAGATATCGACAGGCTCCCGCACTCCTGGGGCGGCTGGACAGTCACGGTTGAAACAACGGACCATTCCGCCGGGCAGCGGCAGCATACCTGCCGCGTATGCGGAACGGTGGAATCGGAAACCTTCTATCCGGCGGGAACGCTGAAGCTGTACGACTGCGGTGAAGAAGTGAAAGCGCTGCAGATGCAGCTTCATGACCAGGGCTTTCTCGACAGCGGATACGTTGACGGGCAGTTCGGCCCCAAAACCAAGGAAGCCGTTGAGAGTTTCCAGACCAGAATCGGCCTTACGGCAAACGGCATTGCCTGGCCGCAGACCATCGACCTGCTCCACCATGTTTTCGGCGAATGGACCGTCACACGGGAACCGAGCTATTACGAGCCCGGCATCCGGACGCGCACTTGCTCACGCTGCAGCTTTACGGAGACGGAGCCCTACGGCGCAACCCTCCGTCAGGGCATGTACGGGGACGAAGTTCGCCAATTGCAGATCCGGCTGAAGGAACTCGGTTATTCTGCCGGAAGCCCGGACGGTTTCTACGGTGACACAACAAGGCGCGCCGTCAGAAGCTTCCAGACCGATCAGGGCTTCGACCCCGACGGAATCGCCTGGCCGGGCGTCTGGGTCGCCCTCTTCCCGACGGCAGCAGAAGCCCCTGCCCCATAAAACGAGAAACAGAACTTCTTTAATGTAAAAGCAGCCGCTCGAACGGGAGCGGCTGCTTCGCTATATCGGGGGTTAGTTATTTATTTTGCCAGGCAGGCTGCGGTTCTCGCAGCAACGCGTGCATTGTTGAGAACGAGCTGAATATTGCTCTCCAGGCTGTCTCCGCCGGTGAGCTCCACGACCTTGGCCAGCAGGAACGGCGTCGTCTCTTTGCCGTGGATCCCCTGCTCCTTCGCCTCAGCAAGAGCCTTTTCGATGGCGGCATCGATCACTGCCTTGTCCATCGCATACTCTTCGGGGATCGGGTTGGTGACAAGCATGCCGCCCTTATAATCCAGGTCGCGCTGTGCTTTGAAGATGGCTGCGAGCTCTTCCGGGCTGTCTACACGGTAGTCCACCGCGAAGCCGCTCCTGCGCGTATAGAAAGCAGGCAGCTCTTCGGTGCCGTATCCGAGCACGGGCACACCCTTCGTCTCAAGATACTCGAGCGTCAGGCCCAGGTCCAGAATGGACTTTGCCCCTGCGCAGACAACCATGACGGGCGTCTGTGCGAGCTCTTCGAGGTCTGCAGAAATATCCATCGTCACTTCCGCGCCGCGATGAACCCCGCCGATCCCGCCGGTTGCAAAAATTTTGATCCCGGCCATGTGGGCAATGATCATCGTGGTCGTAACCGTTGTTGCACCGTCTTCTTTACGGGCAACGAGCACGGGCAGATCGCGGCGGCTTGCCTTTGCCACCTTGCGCCCGGCTTTGCCGAGGTGCTCGATCTCGTCATGGCTCAGGCCTGCTTTCAGCCTTCCGCCGATAATTGCGACGGTTGCGGGCACCGCACCGTTTTCACGGATGGTCTGCTCCACAAGAAGGGCCGTCTCCACATTTTTCGGGTACGGCATGCCGTGGGAGATAATGGTGCTCTCCAGTGCGACAACGGGTCTTCCTTCCGCAAGTGCCTGCGCAACTTCCGGAGCAACATCAAGATACTGATTCATCTTCATCATTTTTCTCTTCCTCCATCAGGCTTCTTTTCAGCCATTTTCATTTTGCTCTGCAGTGTTTCGACCCCCAGCTCGGGGTTGATGGTCTCTTCACCGGCCATCGCTATGGCCGAAGCGGCGAGCCCGGCAAGGGAGCTGCCTGCAAGATCCGTGCCCTGCAGATAAGCCCACACCAGCGCGGCCATAAAAGCGTCCCCGCAGCCGGTGGTGTTGACAACCTCCCCTTCCAGCACCGGGAGGCGTATTTTCTCTTCGGCATTTGCCGCGAGCACTCCGTCCGCTCCCAGGGAAATAAATACCCGGTGCAGCCCGGTTGCAAGCAGGGCGTCCGCTGCCCGCTCAAGCGATTCCTCATCCGTAATCCGGATGCCGGAGAGAAGCTCCGCTTCCAGCCTGTTCGGCTTCAGCGTATTCAGTTTGCCGAGCACGGGCCTGAACTTCTCCGCCTTTGCCACGGATACGGGATCGGCGAAAATCGGAACTTCGACATGCTCGGCAATCCACGCGATCGTCTCCTCCGGGAGGTTGGCATCGATTACAACGAGCTGCGCATTGTTGATCCAGGACAGGCGTGACGCCAGCACAGCAGGGGTAAGATGCCGGTATATATCCATATCCGAGATGGCGAGGCTCATATCCCCGCTCTCATCGGATATAAAGAGATAGGTGGAAGTAGCCGCACCCGGAACCCTGAGGGCCTTGCTCAGGTCAATCCCCAGTTCCCCGCAGGAGGCAGCTATCTTCTGTGCGTAGAAATCATCCCCGAGGACGGTTATCATCCTCACATCCAGCCCGAGCAGAGCCATGTTGTGAGAAATATTCCTGCCCACACCGCCGAGGCTGAGCCGAACCCGGCCCGGATTGGAATCGGCAGGAATGAGCTTTTGGTTGGAGATGCCCCCGATATCCATATTGACGCCGCCGATCACAACCACATAGGTGGCCGACGGAAGGATGTATCCCTTTCCGGCGATGCAGCCCTTTTTCATCAGGTTGGAGATGTGCACCGCGACGGAAGACCGCGTGATGCCTGCCTTGTCTGCCAGCTCCTGCTGGGAGATCATCGGGTTTTCTTCGATCCAACGAAGGATCTGCCTTTCCCGCTGGGTCATTCTGCATTCTCCTAAGCATAAATTAATTTACTAAGCACATGCTTATTATACTGATTTCTCCCAGCTTTGTCAAGAGATTCTTTTCCGATTTTTGTAAAGAAATTCAGATTGAAAGTCTTCCCTTTCTGTGTTATAAAAGAACTATCCTATCCAACAAAAAATTGACAGGAGAACTGCGATGAACAGAGATTGTATCGAATACCACAACTATGTTTCCATCCTCAAGGAAGAGCTCATTCCCGCCATGGGCTGTACGGAGCCGATCGCCGTCGCATACGGTGCGGCTGTTGCCCGGGAGACGCTCGGCGCTCTGCCCGAGAAGGCGGAAATCTATGCAAGCGGAAATATCATCAAAAATGTGAAAAGTGTGGTTGTGCCGAATACGGGCGGCCTACGCGGGATCGCGGCTGCCGCCGCTGCAGGCATTATCGCTGGCAAAGCAGACAAACAGCTGCAGGTCATCTCCGAGGTAACGGAAGAGCAGAAGAAAGAAATCGCTGCCTTTGTAAAGGAGACGCCCATCCTGATCTCCACCACCGATTCCGATCTCGTATTTGATCTGATCGTCGAACTGATCGGAAACGGCCAGAGTGCCCGCGTGCGCATCGCAAACTACCACACCAACATCGTTCTCATCGAGAAGGACGGCAACGTTCTGCACTCCGCCAGGGTAGAGCAGGACACCGACAATGACCTCACCGACCGGACCTTTATGAAAGCCGAATCCATCCTAGATTTTGCCGAGACCGTCGATCTTTCGGATGTGCAGTTCCTGCTGGATCTGCAGATCAAATACAATATGGCCATTGCCGAAGAGGGCCTCCGCAGGGATTACGGAGCCAATATCGGCAACGTATTGCTCAAATCCTATGAAGACCTTGCATCCCTGCATGACGAAAACAGCATTCTGCTCAAATGCCGGGCCTATGCGGCAGCCGGTTCCGACGCCAGGATGAGCGGCTGCGAGCTGCCGGTCATCATCAATTCCGGCAGCGGCAATCAGGGCATCACGGCTTCCGTGCCGGTGATTGTCTATGCAAAGGAGGCCGGCATCAGCGAAGAGCGGATGTACAGGGCCCTGGTGCTGTCCAACCTGCTTGCCGTCTATCAGAAAACGCCTATCGGCAGGCTCTCCGCCTACTGCGGCGTCATCAACGCGGGGACTGCCGCGGCCTGCGGCATTGCGTACCTGAAGGGCGGAGACTTCAAGGTGATTGCACACACCCTCGTAAACTCCCTCGCCATCTCCTCCGGGGTCATCTGCGACGGAGCGAAGGCATCCTGCGCAGCGAAGATCGCCCTGGCGCTGGACAATGCCTTCCTCGGATACCGCATGTACGAAAACGGGCAGCAGTTCTACGGAGGGGACGGCATTGTGAAAAAGGGTGTGGACAAAATGGTCTCGGGTGTCGGACGCCTCGGCCGTGAGGGCATGCGCGGCACCGACAAGGAGATCCTCCGCATCATGCTCGCAGACTGACCTCACTTCAGGTAAAAGAAAGGGAGTAACGCTATGGACAGAATCATCGGTGTTCTGCAGACCGTTCTGCCGGTGCTGGTTATGCTCGGCATCGGGATGCTCTGCCGCAAAAAAGCGCTGATCTCCCGCGAGGGCGTCAACGCGCTGAAAAACGTTGTGGTGAATATCACGCTCCCGGCCGTGCTGCTGAGTGCTTTTGCCACAACACAGTATACCTTCATGGATATCGTGATCCCGCTGCTGATGTTCCTGATCTGCCTTGCCGGCTGGGCGCTCGGAAAGGCTGCCGGGAAGCTCTTCCGGATGCCGTCCCGCTTTGTACCCTTCCTGACGACCGGGTTTGAGGCCGGGATGCTCGGGTATGCCCTGTTCGGCATGCTGTACGGCAGCGCAAGAACGGCGGACTTTGCCCGCATCGATTTGGGCCAGGTCCTGTTTGTCTTCACGCTGTATAAAATCCTGCTGGGGCTCAAGAGCAGCAAAAAGGCAGATCCGAAAGAGCTGATCCGTGAGATGGTCTTCTCCCCTATCATCCTCGCCATTGCTGCAGGCGTCCTTCTCGGGGCGACGGGGCTTTACCGATCTCTCATACCCTCGGGGATCAGCGGGCTCTTTGACGCCTGCACAGACTTTGTATCCGCGCCTACCGGCGCCATCATTCTCCTGACCATCGGCTACGACCTTGTGCTGACGGACGTCCCCTGGGCATCCACCGGGAAGGTTGTGGCGGTGCGCTTCGGGATCATGATGATTTTGCGCCTCGTGCTGCTTCTCGTGCTGCGGCTGATCCTCCCGTCGGCGAACCTCACGGGGGCAATCAACGTGATGTTTATCCTGCCGCCGCCCTTTGTGCTCCCCGTCTTTGCGGACGATGCCGACCAGCGCGTGTATGTCTCTTCAGCACTGTCGGTCTCCACGCTGGTGGCCATCGTCGGGTTTGCAATCCTGGCGGCAGCCGGATAAGAATTCTTCCCGGAGGAAGCCATGAATATCTACATCTCCATCTCCCTGTTTATCCTGATCGTTCTGCTGTACTGGGTCATTTCCGAGCTGTTCACCATCCTGTTCCGTTTCACGGGGCTGCAGGATGAGAGGGCAAGGTTTCAGGTGCTCTCGCTGCTGACCGGCTGCGGGTTTACCACACGGGAAAGTGAAATCGTCCTCTCCACGAGGGGGCGCCGCGCCCTGGCCAGAAGGATCATGCTGTTCGGCTACGTTTTCAACATCACCATCGTCTCCGCTCTGATCAACCTGTTCGTCACTCTGAACCGGGGGCAGATGGAGCACTATGCCCTGGTACTTCTGCTGCCGCTCACCATCGTAGCAGTGCTGCTCACACTGACCCACATACCCGCGGTGAGAGGCCGCATCAACCGCTGGCTGGAAAAACTGGCGGAGAAATTCCTGATCAAGGGATCTTCCAACAGTCTCATGATTCTGGACTATATTGGACAGGACACTATTGCACTGGTTTCGCTCAAAGAGGTGCCGGAGGAGATGGAAGGCAAAACGCTGTCCGAAATCGGACTGCGGGCGAAGGAAAACATCCTCGTGATGCTTCTCGAACGCGGCAGCAGCAAGGCTGTGCCGGCCGGCCCGGACACGGCCTTCCTCCCCGGCGACAAGCTGACCGTCTTCGGTTCCTACAAATCGATCTGCCGGGTATTCCAGGTCTCCGAAGAATTCGACACCCGGTAACATCAAAAAGTATCATTTGAAAGAAGGTTGTATCCATGCCTTACGATCTTTCACGGTTCCACAAAGCCCAGAAGGGCACTTACGAAACAGCGCTGGCCGAAATCCGTGCCGGGCGAAAACGCTCGCACTGGATCTGGTATATCTTTCCGCAGATTCAGGGGCTTGGCTATTCCTCCACGGCGCAGTATTACGCCATAGAGGACCTCAATGAAGCGAAAGCCTATCTGGCCGATCCCGTCCTGCGGGAAAGGCTGCTGGAAATCTCCAATGCCCTGCTCGCGCTGGACAGCTGCGACCCGTCGGAAGTGATGGGCTATCCGGATGATCTGAAGCTCCGCAGCTCCATGACGCTCTTCTCCCTGGCAGACCCGGAATGCACCGTCTTCCGCGACGTGCTGGAAAAATTCTACGACGGCCGGGAGGACTCCCGAACCATTGCCCTCTGCATGTAACAGAACACCGCTGTTTTCCCATTTCGAAAACAGCGGCGTTTCTTTGTTTCTTCTAGATTCTTTCCGGAAAAATCTTTGACAAGCGTTGGGTAAGCTACTATAATGAAATTAAACCGTATACCACAACGGTAAATATAATTTTAGGAGGAAACGAAATGAAAAAGATCCTTTCTCTGCTCTGCGTCCTTGCCATGATGCTGAGCCTGGGCTGCATGGCTTTTGCCGATGCCCTCCCTGCTTCAGAGCCGGATGAAACCAACATGTTCGGTGTGGACAAAAATATCAACATGGAGACACTGGACCAGTACCTCGGCCGTGACGACGTTGCCTACCGTGACGTGCGCATGCTCTTCGATCCGGCCGACTATGCCGCCATCGGCGGAAATGCCGACCTCGCTTCCACGGTAGAGGGCTTCCGCATTGTCCCCTATCCGTACCTCGCAACGCTCTCTGCCCTGCCTGTTGCCGGTGCCTATGACGGAGACACGCTCTTCACCCTGACCTGGAATGAAGACGGAAGCATCGCTACAGCGACAGCAAACTATGAGGAATCCATGCTGGTGCTGGAAGACCTCTTCCCGAAGGACAAGGCCATCTTCCTGATGTGCGGCGGCGGCGGATACGCAGGGATGACGAAGTCTCTCCTGATCTTCCTCGGCTGGGATCCCGCTCTGCTCTATAATGTGGGTGGCAACTGGTCCTACCAGGGCGACCACGGCGTTGAGCTGATTCAGTATTCCGAAGATGCCAACGGCAATGACTACTTCGCAACCTGGCGTGCAGATTACGCCTATATTGATTTCTCCAGGCTGCATCCCGCAGCATAAAGCAGCATGATGAATTCCGCAAAACGTTTTCTCTGCCTGCTCTGCTGCATCCTGCTGTTCGCTGTGGCAGTCCCCTTTTCCGCGCATGCCGAAATCACAACTTTTCCCTACACGCAGTATGCCAGCGGCGGCATCCCGACGGAGCTGGAATCGGTGATTCTCTTTGAGAACAAGAATTCGACTTTCACGCGGTATCAGGTGGCCTTTACCTCCTGCACCTGCCGCGGGCCGGAGCGCAACTACCGTTCCGTCATGTATATCGAGCTGCTGAACACCAAAAAGACCGCCGAAGAAGCTTCCATCCGCTCCATCAGCTTCGGGGAGCTGGACGGAGCAACGGTCGGATTGTGGGGTGACAGCAACCCGGTCATGGGCCAGCCTGACTATACGGCTGAATACATGAACGAGAATTTTGTCCAGAAGCTGGTCGGCGCAAACAAAGCAATGTTTGACGGCTGGAACGGCTACGGCAAGGTGGTGGAGGCTGTTGATGCCGATGCCGTGACCGGCGCAACGGTTTCGGTGAGCAACATCACCTCGGTGATCAAAGGGCTCTTCCAGTACCACGCAGCAAAGTACTATAAGTAAGAAACTACCGCGTAGTTGGTGCGAACCGGTTTCGCGCGAAGGCAACATGGTACCACGTACTGACTGCTCCGTCGCGCGAACAACAGGTTAGGAGTGAACAGCGAATGTGTCTGTGCTTCGTCGCGCGAACAAAAGTTGAAGGGTGAGCAAGTATATAAGTGCTCCGTTGCGAGCACAGGTAGGAAGCTCAACGCAATATATGAATTGGGGCTGTAGCAAAATAGCCCTGAAAAAACAAGAAACCGAGACGGCAAAAAAGTCGCCTCGGTTTCTTGTTTGTGGTAAAATAAGTTTGTGAAAAAAACATTACCGCAGAAAGATTATGGCACATGCAAGCGGAATGTGCA
>JAFQZI010000156.1 GCA_017406005.1 Oscillospiraceae bacterium
CGGGCCGTATTTTGGAGACTGCATCATAGCAGCCATCCAGTACTTCGTAGTGGATGCTTGGGAAGGATCCGTCATAATGATCTGGTTGTACCACTTCGGGTCAAGAAGGTCATTCCAGGTCTTGGGTGCATCTTCTTCGTTGACACCGATAAACCATGCGATGCCCATCGTCACCAGACGGCCGGCAGTATAGTAGCCATCGGGATCCATGTAGGCTTCTGGTATGTGGTCTGTCTCAGGGGAGACATACGGCTCCAGCCAGCCGTTGGCTTTAAATGCTTCATAGTCAGACGGGTCGCCCAGCCATACGAGGTCGCTGGCAATCTGGCCGCCGTCCTGTGCTTCGGTGGTCATTTTGGTAACCAGTTTTCCGCCGCCGGCATAGTAGTATTCCATATCGACGGTGGGATATTTGGCTTCAAAAGCCTGCTCAATGGCCTGAAGCTGTGCTTCCTGCATGGAGGAATACAGCATAACCTTGCCTGACGGCTCTGCAAATGCTGCAGCAGAGACAGACAGAATCATGACGAGTGCGAGGAGGAATGCCTGGGTCTTTTTCATTTTTTTGATCTCCTTTTTTTATTATTTTTGCAAAATTGCTGTTCACAGTGTAATACAGAGTCCTGACAAAAGTCAAGGATTTTGTACATTTTCACATAACATTTCTCTCGGGCAGCAGCCTGCTATTTCCCGGGCAAAATGGGTGTACTAAACAGGATCCTTTCCGATTTACAGCAGCAGTGTACCGCAATATTCGCAGCAGCCGGAAGCATCCGGAACTGTCTTTGCGCCGCAGGCTTTGCAGATCACGGGCTGCCTCGGAGCAGCTTCCTCTCTGGCTGTATCGCGGGCGCCGGTCAGGATCGATTTGATTTCCTGTGCGTTTTCCATGCAGCGGCGATATTCCGCATTCAGTTCGGGTCTTGGCGGCTGCTGGACTCCCATCAGAGAAAGCCCCGGCTCTCCGATATCGATGTCACGATCATTGACTTTAAACTCGATCTCGGAGAAATACGGATTGTTCACATGAATCCGGATTTTGATGTCATAGCTGTATTCGTACCGCTTCGGCTGGTATGATTCTTCCTCACCCTGCTCATTTTTGCGCTTTACCTCGGTACGATCCTCGTCCACGTCGATATCGCAGCCGGTCACATCACTGAAGCGCAGAACATCGGGGTTTGCTTCCTTCAGATTCTTCGCATGCGTAACCATAAAGAGCTGCTGATCCTCATCCAGCAACACCTTTGTCCAGGAACCGAGAGTGCGCGTACAGCGGAAGGCCGCTACCTTTTCTTTGTTTGCCTCACGGTAGGCAAGCTGCTCGCGGATCTGTTCCACCGTGCTGTGCCGCCGGTCGGAGAACCAGGGTGAAAGTTTGGAAGCGCAGTCTTTACACAGATTGCCGTCATCCAGCTTCCGATTGCCGAGAAGGCCGATTTTTGCATCGCAGATGCTGCAGTATTTTTTATCAAATAATCCCATTGTTTTTCCTCCAGTCTGTTGTTTTTCTTATTATAATTATTATACAATATCCTTTGCTCCGATGCAATTTCCTTTTTTTGATTTTGCTTGCGCTTCCGGCAGACTTGTGATACTTTGAAGAAAACGCAACGCAAGTATACGGAAAGGCACTTTTATGGAATTCCTTTTTGCCCCTATGGAGGGTATCACATTTGCCCTTTACAGGCAAATCCATCACAGGATGTTTCCCGGCATAGCAGAATACTACACTCCCTTTATTGCCCCGGACAGTGAAGGCAGTTTTAAACCGAAATATCTCAAAGAGCTGACTGCCGACCGTGACAACGGGTTTCCTGTTATCCCTCAGATTCTGGCAAACAACGCGGATGCCTTCAACATCACAGCCGGAAAACTGCAGGCACTCGGCTTTACAGAATTCAACCTTAATGCTGGATGCCCCTCCGGCACAGTATTTGCCAAGCATAAAGGTGCCGGGATGCTGACGGATCTCCCCTCTTTTGATGCTTTTCTGGATCGGATTTTCTCTGTGAGTGAGCAAAAAGGTTACCGAATCAGCATCAAAACACGGATGGGAGTCCACAGCACGCAGGAATTTCCGGCTATCCTGGAACTGTATAACCGCTATCCCCTGTCCCGGCTGATTATCCACGCGCGTGATCGGGACGGGCAGTACCGGAGCGAACCGGATCTACCCGGTTTCTCGGAAGCACTCACAAAATGCACTTATCCTGTTGCCTATAATGGAAATCTCTTTTCCGAAAGCGATCTCGACAGGCTGTTGTCCTTCGCTCCGGAGACAGAATGCATCATGCTTGGCCGCGGGATCATTGCCAACCCGGCACTGGGCAGAACCCTTTCCGGCGGAGAACCACTCCAGTGCCGGGAACTGGAGCAGTTTCATGACGCACTTCTGGAAGGATATCTGCAGGGCGGACTAAGCCCTGCATTCACGGTCGAGCGGATGAAACAGCTCTGGTATTATATGCATTGCATGTTTTCAGACGACAAAAAAGAGATCAAATCCTTGTTGAAATCAAAAACGCTGCCCGATTACCGGACAGCGGCAAAAACGTTGTTCCTCAGCGGAAAATTCTGCGCGGATAATTGTTTTCGGGACATTACGCATTGAAAACTTTTCTCAGCTGTGGTACGATCGGGCAAGAATACTTTATAAGGAACCACCAACATGCACGAATTAGGAACTATCAATTATGTTATTGAAACAGTGGAAGAGCTCTGCGTTGAAAACAGCCTGACACAAGTGGGCTCTGTGACGCTTCAGATAGGGGAAGTAAGCGGAATTATCCCGCAGTTTCTGGAAGATTACTGGTTATATGCCCGAGATAAAACAAAGTTTCTGAAAGAAGCTGAACTGAAAATCGAGCCCATTGAAGCTGTCACATATTGTGAAAACTGCCAGAAAACCTATCCCACTATGAAATACGCCAAAATCTGCCCATATTGCGGAAGCGGGCAAACTTACCTGCTGAGAGGAAATGAATATATCATCAAAGAAATTGAGGCGATGTGAGATCACATTGCCTCACCTTTTTTTCTGCATCCGGAGGGGCATTGATCAGGCAGCATACATACCGATAGCCATCCTGCAGATCCGGTTCAAAGAAAGAAAAGGTACGTGTTTCTTCCTTTCTGTCCAGAATAACCTTCTGCTCTGAAAAAGAAAAAGAAATTTTCTCCGGCGCATCCGAAAAGCCTTTACCGGTTGCTTTGACATAGCTCTCCTTCAGGGACCACAGGCGGGTAAAAGCCTCCTTTCCCCTGCCTTGTTCCTCCTGTGTACGGAGCCAGTTCTGTTCTTCCTCGCTGAAAACACGGCGGGCAACAGGCCAGTCAAGCTTCTGAACCTGCTCCACATCACACCCGGTTTCAAAGGGGGAGACCACACACATTGCCCGTTCCCCGGAATGAGACAGGTTGAAAAAGGCATCCGGAATCTGTTTGAAATATCCCTTGCCCTGTTCCCCGAGGAGGATCTCTTCCTCTGCTCCGGGAATCCCGCACTCCCGGCATGCAGCCCTCAACAGAACCCCTACGCCAAGAGAGAGCCGTTTGCCTCCAGCGACCAGATAACGGTCGATTTTCCGACGGCGGTATTCCGGCATTTTCTGATATAACACTGCAAACAGCGCTTCGTTCTGCAAAGGCGCAGTATCTGCAATATAAATAACCGTCTGCATTTATTCCCCTCCGTCCGAAGATCGATCCTGCCAGGACTGAGCATGCAGGCGGGCGAGGCCGAGGCGGGTGGCCTCCGCTTCAAACCAGACGCTGTCATAGGGAGGAAGAGGCCTGTTCGGAGAAACAGCGTGCACTGCCTTTCTGTACCAGTACCGGGAAGAGGATGGAATGTTGACCAGAAAAGGCATAAGCGGACCATAATAACAATTCTGGATACTGTGCCCATGTTCGTGTGCTTTCAGCCTCAGGGGAGCATCTTTGCAGGTAAAGAGGAACATCCCAAGGCTGCCGCCACCCCAGCCCTTGCCTACCTCAAAGGAGATGCAGTTGCCAAAACGTTTGGGTTTGTGCCCGGTAGCGAGCATCCCAAGGGCTACGACCGCACCGCCGATATTAACCG
>JAFQZI010000157.1 GCA_017406005.1 Oscillospiraceae bacterium
CCGGTATTCTTCCCACAGCCAGCGTGATGTGTCCATCGAGCAGCAGGTGCAGAAATGCCAGGAGTACGCCAAACGGGCAAAGCTGACGGTGATCGGCATCTACTCTGATGCAGCCATGTCAGGCAAGACGGACAACCGGCCACAGTTCCAGAAGATGATGAAGGACAGTACAAAAGGTGCCTTCGATTATGTCATCTCATGGAAGTCAAACCGCATGGGCAGAAACATGCTGGAAGCCATGATCAACGATGCCGCACTTCAGAAGGAAGGCGTCCGTTGCGTTTATGTAGAGGAAGACTTTGACGACACTGCAGCTGGTCGGTTTGCCAAGCGGAACATGATGAACATCAACCAGTTCTATTCTGAGAACATGGCTGAAGACATCCGGCGCGGTCTGATGGACAACGCTTCCAAATGCATGGTGAACGTCCGTCCTCCGCTCGGATACAAAAAGGGCGAGGACAAAAAGTTTGCCATTGATGAAGAAACAGCGCCGATCGTAAAAGAGATCTTCCAGCGCGTCCTTGACGGCTGGGCATATGCCGACATGGCGGCAGATCTGAACAACCGCAAAATAAGAACCGCCTATGGCCGGGAATGGAACAAAGGCAGTTTTCATGCGCTGGTCAACAATGAAATGTACACCGGCGTCTACAAGTACAGCACGATCCGGATCGAGGGTGGCGTTCCGGCCATCATCGACCGGCAGACATTTGAGGAGGTGCAGCGGAGATTGCGGACAAAGAAGAACCCTGTCGGGCGAAAGCTGAACTGTTCTGAATACCTGCTGACCGGAAAAATCTTCTGTGGCCATTGTCAGGAACCAATGGTCGGAGTCAGCGGTACAGGAAAGCACGGGGAGCTCCACTATTACTACACCTGTCAGGGCAAGCGAAAAAAGAAGAACAGCTGCCTGAAGAAAAACGTGCAGCGAGACTGGATTGAGAAGAAAGTCGTCGATGTCACAATGCAGTATGCCCTGAGCGATGACGTAATCGAAGATGTTCTCCAAGGCTATGAAGCTCTCATGGAATCTATCCGGATTGATTCACCTCTGACCTCGATGCAGAAGGAACTCGAAGAAACCCAGAAGGCTATCTCGAACCTGATGAGAGCCATAGAGCAGGGCATCATCACCGAAACGACGAAAGACCGGCTCCTGGAACTGGAAGAAAACAAAAAGCAGCTGGAAAATCTGATTCGCATAGAGCAGACCATGGAGAGAGACTTCTCACCGGAACAGGTAAGATTCTATTTCGAGCAGTTCCAGAAGGGCAACAAAGAGAACCGAGAATTCCAAAGAGAGCTTATCCGGGTGTTTGTCCAGGCGGTTTACCTGTTCGACGATCACATGACAATCGTCTTCAACTACACTCCGGATCCGGAGAAAACGGTGACGTTTGAGGAGCTGGAGAGTATGGAAAGCAACTCTGTCTCGGGTTCGTATAATGGAACTTCAGCTCCACTTTTTGAAAAGCTTTGAAATGTTATCGTTTCAAGGCTTTTCGGTTTAAGGGAGGATGGGTAAATATGAAAAACAAACTAACGGCGCTGATTCTTGTTATGGTGATGCTCGCTGCACTTTGTGCGGCGCCGGCATGCGCCGAGGATTCTTCCGTTCCCGCTTCGGAGCGGGATCTTGTAATTCTTTACACCAGCGATATTCACTGCGGAATCGATCAGGGCTGGGGGTTCGCCGGCCTTTATACGGTGAAGGAAAATCTGTCCAGAAAATACAATGTGCTCCTTGTGGATGACGGAGACACGATCCAGGGAGAGCCAATCGGCGCCATGACGACCGGCGAGGCAATCATCGATATCATGAACGTCATGGGGTATGATGCCGCCATTCCGGGAAACCATGATTTTGACTACGGAATGGATCGATTCCTTGAGCTGACCGGGAAAGCAAACTTCCCTTACATAAGCTGCAATTTCAACAAAGAGGGCAAGCTGATATTTCAGCCCTGGCTCATCAAGGAAATCGGCGGCATGAAGATCGGCTTTGTCGGTGTTTCTACACCCGATACGCTTCGCTCATCGACTCCGCGTTATTTCAAGGATGACAACGGGGACTTCATTTACGGCTTCCTTCAGGATGAAACCGGCGAGCTTCTGTATCAGGCTGTGCAGGAGTCTGTGGACGCGGTCCGTGCCGAGGGTGTCGACTATGTTGTCGTCCTGGGCCATCTCGGCAACTCGACCGAATGCTCCCCCTGGATGTACAGCGATGTGATCTCGAATGTCAGCGGCATTGATGCCCTCCTTGACGGCCACAGCCACGATACGGACCAGGTCGTTATGAAGGATAAGGACGGCAAGGATGTTGTCCGCTCCGCCTGCGGCACGAAGCTTGCCAATATCGGCGTGCTCCACATCACCCGCGACGGACAGATTTCCTCTGAGCTCTATTCCTGGAACAGCAGTGTCGGCGCGCCCGAGCTGTTTGGTCTGAACAATCCCGCAAGTGAAGCGGTTTCCGCCGCTTCGGATATGCTGAACGACAAACTCTCAGAGGTCGTTGCGACAACAACAGTCGATCTGATCATCTATGTTCCCGAAACTACAGATGATTCTGGCAGGCCGGTTCGCATCGTCCGCCGTGCCGAGACCAATCTCGGTGATCTCTGTGCCGATGCTTTTCTGGATCAGGCGGACGAAGCGGATATCGCTTTTGCCACCGGCGGCAATGTCCGTGCTGAAATCCGCAAAGGAACGATCACCCTCAACAACATTCTGAGTGTCCACCCGTTCGGCAGCAGCCTTACCGTGATTGAAGCCAGCGGACAGCAGATTTTGGATGCACTGGAGTGGGGTGTGCATGCGGAACCGGGTGAGTTTGGCGGCTTCAATCATGTTGCCGGGATGAGCTTTGAGTTTGACGCCAATATCGACAGCCCCTGCATAACAGATGCCAACGGTTTCTTTAACCATGTGGACGACAGCATGCAGCGCCGCGTGCGCAACGTCATGGTTGGCGGGGAGCCTCTCGATCCTGCCAAATCCTATAAATTGGCGTCTATTGACTATGAGCTTCTGAAAAACGGTGATGGGTACACCATGTTTGACGGCGCTACCGTGCTGCAGAATGCCGTTAAGGTGGATTATCAGGTCCTTATCGACTATATCACCGAAACGCTCGGCGGCAATGTCGGCGAGGAGTATTCGGAGCCTTACGGTCAGGGGCGTATTGTAGCAGTCGACTCGGAGTAAGCTAATAAATATATTTAAAACACCGCCGTTGTGGCGGTGTGTTTTATTTGAGCTGTTTTCTTTTCTTTAGCTGCCACAACTGTGTGGCGAGCAGTAAAGGCGACAGAATCAGGCGTCAGCCTTTGCCACTGCTGCCGCAGCCGTGCCGGCAATCTTGCCGGAAACAAACGTCCAGGACTGGGCCTGCCCGCCCCACGGCGTGTAGGCTTTGCCGTCGATATTGCAGACACCTTCGGAATCCTGGCCGACCGCGAAGAGGTTCTCGATCGGGGTGCCGTCCTCCCGGAGGACATTCATATTCACATCGACATCCAGGCCGCCGACCGTTCCGTAGCCCCAGCTCGTGCAGGGGACTGCGTAATACGTCGTCTCGACGCCGCCGAGCGTCTCGCTGAGAACGTCGGCACTGCAGCCGATTTTCCCTGCCAGTTCTGCAATGCTGCCGGCAGAGATCACATCGTTATACTTCTCGCCGACGGAAAGGATCTCATCGATATCCGCAACCGCTGTGCCTGCTTCGGGGAGCGTGCCTCCCTGGGAGAGGAAGCGGGAAGTCGCGACCGCCTGGGCCTCGGAAAGGCCTTCCGTACGGATTTTATCGATATCCGCCTGCGTGAAGATGTTGTAGTACATAAAGTCAGGCGCAAAGACAATTTCGACGCTGACGTCTTCATCCACCGTGCCGGACTGGTTGGTGTTGCCCCACGGTTCGCCGAGGGTCGTGACCATCGGCATATCCGTCGTCAGGGCAAGGGCGGAGAGGATCGCCTTCTGGTCCGGCGTCAGATCGTCGGTACGGATGAGGTTGGCAACCTGGGAGACGTGGACCATCGGCAGCGTCTTCATCATGTAGGTAGCGCCGCCGGCAGAAATTCCCATCCTGATGCCAGCACCGTCGTTCACCGTGTCACCGATCGGGTTCACGGTTGCGCCGAAGGTCTCCAGCATCATCTCGTTGCTGCCCATAAAGCCGCCGGTTGCGAGAATAACGGTGTCACCGTAGATTTCATAGACGGTGCCGTCATAGTACTTTGCCTGAACACCGATGACCTTGCCTGCTTCATCAAAGATCAGCTGCTCGGCACGCAGCTCTGTCATATAGGTGTTCTTCTCGTTCTTTTCCATTGCGATGTCCAGCGCGCGGAGGAACTGGTAGGTCTTGTTCGGCCCGAGGATGTTCCATCCGGTTTCGGGATCCGGCGTGTAGACGCACCACTCCTTATCCCACTCGGGGACGACAAAGGAGCCGAGCAGGCCGAGGCCGGTGAACTCAAAGCCGAAGTTGTCCACATAATAGTCGAGCGATTCGCCGGAAGTGTAGACGGCTTTCTGGATAATGTCCGCCTTGTCTTCACTCTCTACGTACTCGATCCAGGTGTTGTAGACGTCATCTTCGTTGATATAGTCCTGCCCGTCGGTAAAGGTCTTCTTGAGGTATTCGCTGTTGAGGGCCATCGGGCCGTAGGTGCACACGGAGTTGCCGCCGATTTTGCCCGCTGCCTCCAGCCCGAATACGCTTGCGCCTGCATCGGCAGCGGCACAGTAAGAGAGAACGCCCGAACCGCCGAGGCCGACCACAACGACATCGTAGTCACGGATCTCAACAATCGCGTCGGACTTCTCAATCGGGGTGTACCACTCATCCGCCACGCCGCCGGCAGCTTCGATCGCCCTGCCGACACAGTTCTTGATGCCGTTGGACGATGCCGTTGCACCGGTAATGGCATCCACTTCGAGGGACTGGCTCTCCAGCAGGCGCGGAATCAGGAGTTCTTTGGCGCTGGCGAACCACTCACCGGTCAGGGAGTCACTCTCGTCCACCACCTCAATTGCCTTGATGGCGCCGTTTTCAAAGGTGACATCGCACACCATCTGGCTCACAAGGCCGAAGCCCGGTGCTTTGCCGGAATAGGTGCCGTCAGCCACGAGGGTCTTCTCCCCGAAGGCTTCTTTGCCGGCTGCCTCTGCCAGAGCTGCAGACAATGCGCGGCGGACCGCAGCGCTCGTCTCCGTAGCCCCGGAAACGCCGTCGATCTCACTGCCCTGAGCAGCGAGAATCTGTTCGGCGAGAGGCTCCGCCGCTACGCCGCCGATGGCGGCCGTCTCATGGGAAACGTCAATCACCACGTCCGTAATGCTGTTTTTGTCCACCGTTACAGTCACGGTGACGCCCGGTTCATGGCCAGCCTCCGAAGCGGAATAGGTGCCCGGCGTGTAAACCCCGTCTGCCAACGCGACAGCAGAAAGGCTCAGGCAAAGGCTTAGAACCAAAAGGATTGCGAGAATTTTTTTCATAAACCTGCCTCCTTAAAAGATATTTTTTCTCTTCCGATCCCGCCTCAGACGGCAGTTCGGAATCTATGAAAACAATACC
>JAFQZI010000158.1 GCA_017406005.1 Oscillospiraceae bacterium
ATTATACTAGTCAATCGGGAGATCGGCAAGCAGAAAAATTGGCTCTTTCTGCCAAAAAATAAAGAGAGAATCACCGGATTTTTAGCGATTTTTAATGGAATCGCTGAAATTTTTTTGCTATCTTGTGCCGATGCCGTATTTAAGGTACAATATCTGCACAGGGAATACTGAAAGCTCCCTGATCGTCCGTTACAGAGAATACAGGAAACCGATTGAAAAGGATTATTATAATGAGTGAATCTGACAAACGCAGCGCAGGAAGCGCACACAGGCGAAAACAGAATGCAGAGCTTTTTTCTTCGCTCGATAGCAAGTCACTGCTGAAAGAAGGAATGGGTCTGGCGGTCGTCAACGATCTGAGCTCCGGATTTGAAGCAATTGCGGGGAAAATCTTTTCCCTTTTTCGGGCAGGTCGAAAACCCGTGCCGTTGGAGAATTGAAGTGCTCCTGACGAAGAGTCTTGATAAAAACTGAATGATGCTGATGGAAGCAGTTAGCCTGTGAGGGGTTGGCTGTTATTTTTTTGCGCTTTGCGGGGCAAAAAGAACCGTTTGCGACAAAAGCGGTTTATTTCCGAAAAGAGAGTGCTACACTGCATTTGACCATAAAGGGACCAGCAGCCGATTGACAAATTGACATTATTCCGGAGTGGACAAAATAGTTTTGTCATTTTGTCATGCCACGTAAAAGATTTTTTCTTTCAGGAGGAACGAAAATGAAAAAGATTCTTGCTTTACTTCTTGCAGTAGTGCTCTGTGTAAGCCTTATCCCGTTTGCTTACGCGGCGGATGACGACCCTGTCCATGCGGAAGGGTACACTGAAACAGGTAACGGATGGACTTCCGTTGTGACCTGGATGAAAAACGGCGATCTGAACATCTTCGGCAAGCTGTACTTCCCGGCAGATTTCGATGAAACACAAAAGTATCCCGTTATCATCATGTGCCATGGGACGGACGCAACCCATGCTACTTTTGAAAAAGGCCAGTGGCCAATGGTTATGGCGCGGCAGGGCTATATCAGCTATGTGTTTGACTTCTGCGGCGGCTCTATGAATTCTCTCAGTGATCTGACTGAGATGGAACTCTCCGGAGAGACGATGCAAAGGGATATCTCAGCGATTCTCGAACAGGTCAAGGCATTGCCCTATTGCAATACGGAAAAAGTATTCATTTATGGCCAGAGCCGCGGAGGAATCATGGCGGCGATGGCAGCCGGCAGGCATCCGGATGATTTTGCCGGGATGGTCCTGCTCTATCCGGGGATGGGCATGATTGACCGAATGATTGCAGAGTATCCAGATCTGAGCGCTGTAACGGGAGATACAATCGTCGATAACGGCCATACCTTTGGCAAGGTATTCCTTACAGATGTTTATGACTGGGATGTGGCAGGAACCTGCAGCCAGTATAAAGGCAATGTTCTGATCATCCATGGTATTGCAGACAAAACGGTTGGGTATGAGCAGTCTTTGAAAGCTCTGACAGAGTTCTACCCCCAGTCAGAATCCCAGCTTGTGCTGGTTGCCGGCAAACAGTCCGTACATGCGTTTGACGTATTCTGGAAACCAGGCCAGACTATTGCATGGAATGCGGCAGTTGATTATATGGCAACAGAAGTTGCTCGATAAAAGAGGAGTCATCATGAAAAAACTGCTTGCGTCTATTCTGATTCTTATGCTTTGCTTGAGCATTCTGCCTTTGGCTTTTGCGGAAGATGCTGTTACTACACAGACAAAAGGCTATCGCGACCTCATGGAAGAGGGTGCTGTTATTGATGGAGATGGATATACCATCGAACTTCGCTATTGCGGTCCGGAAGGGAAGAGAATCTTTGGAAGGATTTACTACCCTGCAGAGTTTGATTCTGCTCTGCAGTATACTACTCTGGTTCTGAATCATGGCGGAAACGTGAATGCGGATTTCTGGGACCGCTATTATGCCCCGAAACTGGCGAAAGCCGGTTATGTCTGCTATGCGTTTGACTGCCGAAGCGCTGCAACAGGTGGGCGAGGCAGCTACGGAGATCCGACGGAAGACGGCACCTGCAGTGTGGCGACTTATTCGGAAGATTTGAATGCTGCAATGGATTTTATGCTTTCAAAGGAATTTGTGGATAAGGATCATCTTTATATCTGCGGCCAGAGCATGGGAGGAGTTACCGTGCAGAATGTGGCTTCACAGCGTTCTGATGAGATCGCGGGAATGATCGTCATTTACGGATCCGTTTCAGAAGACAATGGGAGTATGCTGCCAGATTATGAAGCTGTGAAAAGCAAACCATACAGCAACGGAGAAGTGCTCTTCGTCCAGGGAGCGCAGGACGCCACTCTTCCGGTTGAAAGAACGCTTGAGAACATGACATGGTATGAGTTGAGCGAATTGGTTTACATAAATAAAGCATTTCACGGGTTCGGTGTGCAGGGAGACCGCCCGGCACAGATCTGTGTGGAACACATGATCGATTTTGTTGAGCGCACAAGTAAATAAAAGTCATCGGGACAAAAGGACATAATTCAATGTACCCGAATATTGTCCTTTTGTCCAGCCACAAAATAAAAGTAACGGGGGGATTAGAAATGAAAAGAGCAATAGCATTTGTAATGGCGATGATGTTATGCCTGAGTATACTTCCCATGGCATTTGCCGAGGAAGCAAAAGACCCGACGATTGAAGAAGGATATACCGTTGAGAATGATGGCTATACATCTGTTGTGACCTGGTGTAAAAACGGGGAGATGAACATCTATGGCAAATTCTATTATCCTGAAGGGTTTGATGCTGCACAAAAGTATCCTGTTGTTATCATGAGCCACGGCCTCGGTTCCAGAGCCGAGATGGTGGAGAGGGCGAAATGGCCTCAGGCTGCAGCACAAAAAGGGTTTGTTGCCTACGCATTTGATTTTTGCGGAGGAGGAATGAATTCCCTGAGTGATGGAGACTTTATGAAAATGTCCGTACTAACAGAGGTCAGTGACCTGAAAGCTGTGATCGACTTTGTAAAGGACCAGCCTTTTGTTGATGCGGAGAATCTTTTCCTGCTCGGGCAGAGTCAGGGCGGCGCAGTCAGTGCATTGACAGCTGCTGCCCGTCCGGAAGACGTAAAGGCTATGGTACTTGTTTATCCTGCACTGTGCCTCGTGGACGATCTGCACACTTTTATCCCTGATATCAATGAAGTAACGGGCGATACTGTTGAAACAGCCATGGGCACACTTGGCGCAGTCTATGCACTGGATGCGTATGATATTGATATGATGACCGAGATTGCCGAATATACCGGTGATGTGATGATCATCCATGGACTGAATGACAAAACGGTGCCTTATTCTTATTCTCTCGAGGCTATCACCGGCGCATATTCTGCTGCCAGCTCTGAGCTTGTACTGATTACCGGGAAAAAATCTGCCCACGGCTTTGAGATGGTTTATAACGAAG
>JAFQZI010000159.1 GCA_017406005.1 Oscillospiraceae bacterium
ATATTCCGGATCCGCTGCAGCTCGGTTGGCGTCCTCAGTTCTGCCCTGATTGAACAACATCAGCATCAGCTTAGCCAAATCATTTTCACCTTCTTTTCTTCCTTTTGATTCGCCGGTTTTAATTACTCTATCAAGCCATTCAGACATAGTGTTCACCTTCCTTTCCGCAATCTCCTCGTTCAGTTTTTCCTCAAAACGTTTTCCTTATCCATCACGTTCAGCAATTGCAGCACCTCTTGTATATGCGCAACGACTTCATTCCCGGGGGTGTATTCCCCCGTTTCTCTCATCTGTACAAAATAATCTGCCACCACTCTGAAATCGCTTTTGAACAAATTGACTTGTTCCCGGGTCAGATAGGCGATTTCAAACAGATTGATTTTGATATCATTGACATATGGACGCAGTTCTTCCGGTATTTCCAATGTCTCGTATAAAGTCTTCGGCTGATTCCAATGTCCTTTGTATCCGAAATACAGCACAATGGTAATTACCGGATACGGCTTTTCTCCTTTCGGAAGGCTGTTCATCTGAACCCGGTATTCTGTGCCGTTATAGCCCGCAACCCGCAAAACCATATAAGGATCCGGATCCGTCTGGTTTTCCATACCGACACAGGCAATTCGGATGTTGTGCTTTTTCCAGTATTTAACAACGTCCCTTTCCAGTTCACGTACCTTGCCGTCCGCCTTATAGAAGGAGTGCGGGTTTCTGTCTTCCAGGTCATTTGGATCTACAACCTGTTTCCCGTTGAAAAGAAGCGCATTCAGAATATCGGCAAATACATCATTATAAGATTCCAGTGTTTTTTCTGTGATATCCTTTTCTCCCATGGCACTCCTTTCGATTCCATAATGTATTTATATTATACTCAATTTATTGAAAGTGGGTCTATTCATAAATATGGGACGGTTCCGGAGTAACCGTCCCGGAAATGGTGTAAAGAATCCTTTTGGGAACTGTCCCATGAAGGGACAGTCCCCATAGTCCGGCAGGTTGAATGTCGTTGTTCTATAAGAACAATAGTTCCGGTTACACTTCATCGTTATTATTCGAAGCAGTAATTTTCATCTATCTTCTTTTTTTTCTTCCCGTTTTTTGCTTGCATCAGGCCTGTCTATGATTTTCTCCTTTTCTTTCCCTTGTAGTTTTTCGGCGGCTTTATGACCTTTCTCCGATTTCCATCGTAAGAAATTTGCTGCGTTATTCTTTTTTCTCCGACCCCGGGTGCGGCGTTTTCATCTACCGGTTTCTTCCCGCTTTTTGCCTGCATCGGGCCTGCCGCGGAGGCGGCGGAGGCGGTCGAGAGGGCTGCGGACGCGCCGCCGTGGCCTGACGTGACGCTCATCCCGCGGGCGGCCATCAGTCCTTCGCGGTCGGCGCGGGCTTCGAGAGCGGAATCGTTCACCAGACCGCTGCCCTTCACCTCGCCCCTTGCCTGGGACGCGACGTGGGAGATCTCATGGCCGAGCAGTGCCTGACCGCGGGTGCTGGAAAAGTCCAGCTTGCCCGGCGCGAAGGCGATCTTGCTGCCCTGCGTGACGGCCTCGGCCCCGGCATCTGCCACCTCTTTGTTCTCATAAAGCTTCACAGAGGAGAGATCCATACCGAAGGACCCTTCCATCTTCTCCCGCATCACCGTGGGCATATCGACCTGATGCCCCAGGCTCTCCACCATTGTGCTGTTGGGAAGGGAGGTTTCCTGCTTTTTACTGAGGAATGATGCCGTGTCGGTGTTTTTGCTGTTCCTTTTTTTCTGCTGTGCGTAAGTGTAACTCATATTACCTCTTTTGTTACTATTCATGGTTTAGCCTGCGTGGCGGAAGGTTTTTCCGTTATGCTCATCCCAGTCCGGGGCGGCGCATACGAAATTTCGTTTTTCTTCTTCTATTCTTCTTATCCTGCCGTCTCATATAATTATCAGCAAACTCTTCAGGTGTCTTCTTTTTCTTCCTGCCGCTTTTAGCCTGCATCGGGCCTGCCGCGGAGGCGGCGGAGGAGCTTGAGAGCGCAGCGGAGGCGCCGCCATAGCCTGACGTGACGCTCATCCCGTGGGCGGCCATCATACCTTCCCGGTCGGCACGGGCTTCGAGCGCGGAATCGTTCACCAGACCGCTGCCTTTCACTTCCCCCTTTGCCTGGGAGGCGACGTGGGAGATCTCATGACCGAGCAGCTCCTGTCCGTGGGTGCTGGAAAAGTCCAGTTTGCCCGGGGCAAAGGCAATGTTGCTGCCCTGCGCGACGGCTTCGGCTCCGGCCTCGCCCACCGCTTTGTTCTCATAAAGCTTTACGGCCGTCAGGTCCATGCCGAAAGAATCTTCCATCTTCTCGCGCATCACCGTGGGCATATCGACCTGATGCCCCAGGTTTTCCACCATTGCGCTGTTGGGGAGGGAGGTTTCCTGCTTCCCGCGGGCGTTTGAATCTGCATCCGCCTTTTTACTGCTTTTCTTTTTCAATTGCGAGTAAGTGTAACTCATATCTTACCTCCCTTTTTATCCTATTGGGGACAGTCTCGTGAAGGGACAGTCCCCATCTCATTACTGCTCATTTTTTCGGGGACTGTCCCCATCTCATTGCTGCTCATTTTCGTGGGGACAGTCCCATGAAGGGACAGTCCCCGTGGTCGTACGCCCGGCATACAAACTCGATTAACTGATACTGTTAATGACACTGCGGGATTTGCTGTGACGCGCATCGGGAGTATCCGTCATTAATAGGGTTCATTCTTTATATGAGACGGTGCCTCTTC
>JAFQZI010000160.1 GCA_017406005.1 Oscillospiraceae bacterium
ATTCAAGGAGAATGACTCTCTCCGCCTCACGTTTGAATCCTCCAACAGCCACGATCTGCTAGTCTTTACAGACCGGCAGCAGGTCTACAAGGCTAAGATGGCCGATTTCGAGGATACAAAGGCTTCCGCTCTCGGCATCTACCTGCCGACGAAGCTTCAGATGGATGACGGAGAAAAAGTCGTTACGGTGCTCGACCCCGGAGATTATAAAAAAGACATCGTTCTCTTCTTCGAAAACGGAAAAGCGGCTCGCGTACCGCTTGCGGCTTATGCCACAAAGACGAACCGGAAAAAGCTGATCAACGCCTATTCGGACAAGAGCCCGCTTGTCACGGTGCTGATTCTCCCTGAGGAAACCAATCTCTACTGCAGGTCCAGCGACGGTCGTATGGTTGTTTTCCATTCCTCGCTTCTTGCCCAGAAAACGACAAAGGCGACGCACGGAGTCGGGGCAATGACGCTGAAAAAGCAGAAGGTGCTCACCGAAGCCGGCCTTCTCAGCAGCATCAAGGTCGAAAACCTGTCCCGCTACCGTGTCAGATCGATCCCTGCTGCGGGAGCAATCCTCAAACCGGAAGACAGGGGAGAGCAGCAGCTGAGTCTGCTTGGTTGAGTTCGAATATATTGTAAAATCAGAAGGCGTTGCCTCAATTCAGCTTATTTCGCTGTTTAGAGACAACGCCTTTCATATAACTTCCTACAGGGTGAAGATTTATAAACTCAAAAAATGCTATTTTCCTCTCCCTTATTTTCGCGCGAGAGAGCAGTCAGTAAGTGGTACTATGTTGTTTTCGCCCGAAACAATCTCCACACTGATAACGGGATGCCGAGAATTCTATAACCCGAATATATGCGATCTTTCTCTCTTATATGTTCGCGCGACAGAGTAGTCAGTACATGGTACTGCGTTGACTTCGCGCGAAACAGGCTCTGCACTGATAACAAGGTAATATGCTTTTTATAATCCAAACACATGACGGACAAACGCAACAGAACCCGCAGCATCCCGATCAAGGGCTTCTTCGCAGGTGTCGGGGATCAGGTCACGCCAGACCTTGATCTGGCTCCCGATAGTACCGCCTTTCATAACGAAAGGTTCCATTACGGCAGCACCTTCATAGTGGATATCCCGCAGAGCTTGGCCGATCTCCTGCCAGGGCATGCAGCCCTTGCCGGGAACCTGGCGGTTCTGCTCACCGAGATGCAGATGGCAGAGGTCTTTTCCAGCCATTCGGATTGCCGCACCCATGTTGTCTTCTTCAATGTTCATATGGAAGGTATCAAGCATCACCTTGACGTTCGGGCTGTCCACTGCATGGATGAAGTCAAGCCCTTCCTTGCAGGTGTTCATGATATAGCCCTCAAAACGGTTGAGAACTTCCATTCCAAGGACAACCCCACAGTCTTCTGCAACTTTAGAAAGCCTTTTCATGTTGCGGATGGCGCGCTCGGTGTCCTTTTCTTTATCCATGGGAAGTGTGGGGTCGAGAGGCCAGTAGGAGTACAGTCCGCCGCCGAGGATATGAATGTCGAGGTTCTGCAGCTTGGGCAGGATCATGCTGAAGAAGGCCATCGCACGCTCTACCACTGCCGGGTCTGCCGAGCAGAGATTCTGCTCTTTCGTCGGGCCATATCCGGCTGTGAGGAAAACTCCGTTGTCTTCTGCGCACTTCCGAAGGTCCTTGAGCTTTTCGTCGGAAGCATAGTCCTGGGTCAATGCTGCACAGGAGATCTCCAGCACATCAAAACCGAGATTCTTTACTTTCGGAATATAGTACTCGTAGTTTGCTGACCATTCGTGCGTCCAGTAGGCATTGTAAATTCCGTATTTCATTTGCTTTTCTTCCTTTCAAATTAAATTCTGAATATTTTATGTTCAAACTATATAGTTTTTTCAGATAACACAGTGCTTAAAAACTCCGGTAACTATTCAGTTCCATCATTCCCATTAAACTGAGCTCGCGACGGAGCACTAAAATGGAGTTGTAATGTTGTCTTCGCGAGCCATAGAAAGCACTTGTTACGAAGCGATTGAATAGTTACATAATCCGCAAATACAAATCTTAGCGCTGGAGTAAGCACTGAAATCGTGGTACAACGTAGTCTCCAGCGCAATATGGAGCGCACTCCCAGCGAGGTATAGGTATTACAACCCCAGCATTTCTTCCACCGATACCAGCCCTGCAGCAATCAACCCCGCAACTGCTGCTCCGCAGGCTGCCTCTTCCGCCCGTTCGGTAACGGTAAGCGGCATCCCGAAGCGTTCACTCATAATGCGCTGGAGCCAGATGTTTTTTCGCAGTCCGTTGCCAGAGGCGAGAAGCTGTTTTCCACTGGTTTGCTGCCCAATTTCCATGCTGCGGTAGAGCTGCCACAGTTCGTCTGCCATTCCGGAGAGAACGCCGTAAACCAGATTTCCAGGTGTGAAGTTGTCAACACTGATATTTCTGACAGAGCCCCTCAGCCCGGGGTTCTCCCTCGTTCCGTCAAAGGCAGTGCATACCTCGAGACTCTCTTCTGTTTTTTCCCTTTCTTCCAAAAGGCGGGCCATGACCGCATAAATTGCAGCATCATCACAGGGAAGGCCGGATGCCTCTGCAAAGGCCTTGAAAAAGTCTTTCAGGACAGCGTATGCTCTTCCACCGCAAAGGGAAGAGCCGGCCAGCAGGAAAGCATCCCGAAACAGCGGACGAGCCTCTATTCCCGGAGCACTGAGGGGTTTTCGCGAAAAAACAGAGATCTGCCCGCCGGTTCCCATGTTGACAAGCACGGTGTCTTTCGCCTGCCGTACCGTGCCGAGGAAGCTCGCCTGGTTGTCCCCAATTGCGGTACAGACCGGGATGCCGCGATAGGTCCCGATACAGGAATAATCCGGTGTAACTTCCGGAATCATCTCCTCCCGGATACCGAACTCCCGCAGAACCGAAACATCAAAAAAATCCTTTTCCACATTGTATAACCCCAGGCTCGCGGCATTGCTGCTGTGGAGCAGGGGCTTTTTTCTGCCTGTGAGGGTCATGGCGATCCAGTCACCGATGGTGCAGAAGCTTTCCACACCATTCGGCACGCTTCCGGAGAGCACATGGAATAGATGAGTCACAAAACCATATCCCGTATATGCATGCACGCCGCAGCGGTCTTTCAGCAGATCACAGACACTTTTTCCATCAAAACAGGGCACGTTTCCACGCCTGTCCTGCCATGTGAAAAGCGGGCTGACGGGTTCTCCATCCGCTCCGGTATAAAGAATGCCATGCATCTGGCCTGTCAGCCCGATCACCTGCGTGTCGGGGTGGCGGTCCAGCATTCCATCCAGTTGATTTATTACGCTTTCCGCAATCACAGCGGGATCCTGAAGGCTCTCCCATTCCGCTTTCTTAGGCAGGAAGCTGCTGTTAGGGAGCGTAGAGGTTTCCTCTGCAGTCAGACTTTTCCCAACAGTGAAAACGGAGCTGATAGTCGTAGTACCGATATCGAGGCCAATCGACATACAAGTTTTGGAAGCAGTCATTTTGTTCACCACCAGTTCTCCGAAAAATGTGATTTCGTTTCCCGAATCATCTCAATAACAGCCCGGTCGGCCGGGAGCCAGTCCACACTTTCAAGGTCATCCATATCCAGCCAGCATGCGGCTTCATGTTCCTTCAGAACCAGTGTGCCGTCTACGATCCTGCACCAGAAGCACTGCATGCTGAGGTGGAAACCAGGATAATCGCATTCCACGGTTGTGATCCGGTCTTCCACCGCAATCTCTGTTTCCAGTTCTTCCTGAATCTCCCGTCTGAGGGCCTCCTGCGGCGTCTCTTCGGCTTCCACTTTACCGCCCGGGAACTCCCATCCGTCTTTGAAATCACCGTATCCGCGCTGCGTAGCGAATATCCTGTTGCCATCGCGGATGACGGCGGCCACAACATTTACAGTTTTCAAGCTTTTTTCATCCATAGTTATACTCTCTGCCGGGTTCGTTCATACAGCGTCGATGCCCCCTATCTCCGTATAGATCATCCCGTTCTTTCCGCGGTCGGAACGCATGAGAGAAATCCTGTCTGCTTCCATCATTGAGGATGGCAGCGATACCGGCGGCAGATCTTTACGGCTGTTGCGGGAGGCTTTTCGGATCAGGGTGATGTGGGGAGAAAATTTCTTCCGGTCAAAAGGGATCTCCGCTTCCGACAGCCTGTGCCGGATACGGCGTACGATTGCCTCCAGCCCGCGAGAATCCGAAAGCCCGGCCCACCAGAGATCTCCGAAGCTTCCGATCCCTTCCAGCCTCAGTGTGACAGGGGAGAAGTCCAGCCCGTCCAGCGCCTCCAGCACATCATAAGGCTCGGGATAGTCTCCGATAAACGCCAGCGTCAGGTGGAGATTCTCCACTGAGGTATAGTTCCCGATAACGCCTCTCCGCTTCCAGGCAGACTGCACGTCTATCAGGGCATTCCTGATTTCATCATTCAGTTGTATGGCAAGAAATAATCTCATGGCTCTCACTCAGAGTTTCATTTCCATGTATCTGCGGTATGTGGTAAAGCCGGCATCCTCATAAAACGCCAGTGCATCACGGTTAAACTCCCACATGTTCAGCTCCACCCGGTCAAAACACTCACTTTTGGCATAATCCCGGATAAAGGTAATCATCTGCTTGCCGATCCCTTTCCGGCGGCAGGCTTCATCGACGCAAAATTCATCGATGTCGAGATAATCCCGTTCCAGCATGTAGGGGTTTTCCGGAAGTACAATATGATTCAATACGGCAAAGGCACAGATCGTGCAGTCGTTTTCACACACAACGATCTTTTTGTTCGGATCCCGGAATATCTCGTAGACGTAATCGCTGATCTCTTTGGCAAAACCGGGTTTAAAGACCTCCGGCTTTCCCTTTACGTGCAGGTCGTTGACCTGCTTCCTAAGTACGTTAACCTGCTCCAGCTCCTCCTGCTTTGCAAAACGAATTTCCAATTTCCTTAACCTCATAAAAGAATATCTACTTTTCTTCCTTAAATGGTTTTATCAGTTGTCAGTCTGAAAGAAACGCCAGCAGTCTGTTTTGAAAATCCCGATAAAACGGCTTTTCCGCAAAGATCATATGGGAGCCGCCTTTGAATTCGACAAGCTCTGAGCCGGCCGGCAGACGATCAAGACAGCCGGATACCAGTTCGTTATCCACATACGGATCGTGATTTCCACAGATTAACAGTGTTGGCCTTCTGATCTTTCCCGGATCAAACAGCATTTCAGATCTGTCAACACAGAGATCCCTTCGCCCGCCGTTCGGGCTGAAATCCCCGTCATAATGCCAGCAGCTTAAACACCACAATTCGATAAAAACCGGATCCGCAAAGGTATGGTCAAATAAGCCTTCTTCCGTCTTCTGGAAATCCTCCGCGGCATGTTCCCGTGTGTTGTGATGGAAAGACTCCTTAATCTCTATAATGCCTGTTCCGGTAAGGATAGGAGCATACAGAACAACTTTACGGATATGTTCCGGATGATTGGCTACGAAGCGGCCGACAGTCACCGTTCCCCAGCTCCATCCGAGGATATCAATCCACTCTTTGCCGGTTTCCCGGATGACCTTTTCCACTGCCGCGTTGATATCTTCCGCCGCGTAGTCCGAATCCGGCAGAAAACCGTTCTCCACCTGTCCGGACTGTCCGAACCCTGCGATATCCAGCCTCCAGACTGCGTATCTTTCCCGCGCAAGTCTGCGCACAAGGCTGTAATCCCGGTAATCGATATCAAATTCATGGGAGGAATAAGTCACGCCATGGATCAGAAGAATGCTCTTCTCCGGATCGGATTCTTTAAGGCGCATACAATCCAGATGCAGCGCAATCCCTTCCCGTTCAAGCGGATAAACATCATACTGATACGATGCATCTGTCCGGGTAGCATTATTACCGACCGGCATGTCCTGTTCCACCTTTCCGGTCCAGTGCGGTGTTGCGATAATAGAGGGCTACATCGATGGAAACCATCACAATATCTGCAATGTAAAACCAGGTTGACCAGGGCAGCACACCGCTCCGATGCCACGTAATGATTTTGCCGAGCAGCCCGACAAAATAGCCGAACAGAACAATAAACTCAAACTGGACGCTTTTTCCCTTCGCTGTACGTGAACGCCAGGATTTTACGATATTAAAAGGCCACGAAAACCCGAATGCCACAAGCATCCCTATTTCACACAACTGAACGATATCCATGGAACCCTCCTGTGATTAAGAATTCGTTTTGCTTCAGTAAATCACGAAGCGGCTTTCAGTTCTCCCAAAATTGCCCCGCCGATGATCAGAACAGCCCCGATCAGCTGTGTTACCGTCAGACTTTCATGGAGAAGAAGCGCTGAGAAGACCAGGGCTGAAACCGGATCGATATAGCTGATCATTGCAACAGATTGGGCAGGCAGCTTCTGCAGCCCAGAAAAATACAGCAGATACGAAAGGCCTGTGTTGATCAGCCCGATGATAAGCAGATAAGGAAGATCACTTTGCTGCGGGTGAGGCAGACCTGTGGTCGCGAATGTATAAATCAGCACCACAATAAAGGCGATATCAAGTTCGATAGCGGCTGTTTGCAGACCGCTTGTTTTTGTGATGCGTTTGTTGAATACAAGGAGTGCGGCATAAAAGAGTGCGGAAGCGATCGCTACGAGAAGGCCGGTCGTATTGAGTTCGGTTGCTACGATACTGCCGCTGATACAGAGAAGGCCGACAGCCACCACAAATACAGCGATTATTTTTATCCCGGACAATTTCTCGCGGAAAAGTAGGGGAGAAAACAGAAGCACAATCATCGGCCCGGCATAGTAAATCAACGTTGCCAGGCTTACATTTAAAAGGCGATAGGCGGAAAAGAGAGCAACCCAGTTCAAACCAAGCGCTACCCCGCCAAACAGAAGGAAAAGAAATTCGGATTTGATGTTGCCCGCATCGAATCCGCCGCGCAGGAATACGAGAATCGTCAGCATCAGCCCGCCGATCAACGTTCTGCAAAGGACGATCTGGCTGGCCTGGATAGAGATATGTGAAACAATAATCCCGTTTGTGCCGAAAATAAGCAGGGAGGCAATAAACATGCTGTAAAACAGACCCGTGTTTTTATCTTGTCGGGTACGAATCGCTGATTTCATAGCTCTCACCCCTGTAAAAAATCGGATTATTACGCTGCCGCCTCCTGGGAAACAAATCTTTCCTGTGCAATCCATCGAAAAATGGAAAGTGCTGTATCATAATCCATAAAGTCATCTTCGTTTTCCGCATGTTCCAGATGCTTTACAACAGCCGCTTCCGGATGAAACTGCAGGCCGACGGCAAAGGTCTTGTCCGTTCTTTCAACTGCCTCGATCATCTGAACCCCATTTGTGTCGGTATACCCCGTCATGACGAGAGGAGTGTCCTTCACACTTCCGACGGCCTGATGATGCCAGGAAGGGCAGCCCTCCAGCAGCTCGGAGCCGACCATGTCATAGAGGAGGGAATCTTTCACCACCTGAACCTCATGCGGCGTATAGTCTCTGTATGCATCCGGCAAACTGACTTCGTTGCGATGCTCAAAACCATACTCCAGTGACAGAGCTTCGAAATAATCGGGAATATTTCGAATGATTTCCGCTCCCGAAACGACGGAAAGCATCTGCATGCCGCGGCAAATGCCCAAAACAGGAATATCATGATCCAGACAATAGCTCATGGTCAGATAATCGGATACATCCCGTTCCGCATTGAAATCATCCTCTTCTTCAAGTTCAGGCCACATTTCAGAAGAGGAATAAAGCGCCGGGCTGATATCTTCACCGCCCGTAAACAGCACAATGTTCACATTCCTCACGGCTTCTTCCGCATTGGAGCCAGCCCAGGTGTTGCAGCGTACAAGCTCCGCAGCTGACGTACTCAGTGACCCTTTTTCGGTAACACCGTCCACCAGGTTTCCCCGTTCATCGTAGCGCAGATCGGCGGATAATACCTGGTCCAGCAGCACCCACGTGCCGCCCGCTTCTTCCACTGCTCTGCAGGTGTTGATAAAAAACTCCGAATCCGTATCCGTCCGCCATGCGATGCCGATTACGGGCATTGCAGGGAGAACAACAACTTCGGCATAACAACTGCCGCAGATGCCGACCAGCAGGACGAGCAGCATGATACAGCAAACCGTTTTCTTCATGGCTGTCCTCCTCCCGCAAACACTTTTATCAGATGTATTTTACCTGATGAATGCTACTCTTTCAAGAAAAAAGTTTCCGGAATCCGTACTCTTCAACTTTAAGATTTCAACTGATCTGACCCTGCCTGTTTCCGGCTGTTATTTGGTGTTACTCTACAAAAAAGACAAAAATATCAATTTTCCCTCTTTAAAATATAGCAGGATATGGTATAATATAACCAATAAATCAATCGTGAAAAACCAGCGGGAAAGGCGGGTGACGGAATGGGTCAACAGATCGTCTCTATGGAACATATCACCAAGGAGTTTCCCGGTGTTAAAGCATTGGACGATGTGCATTTCGAGCTGGAATCCGGAGAGGTTATGGCACTGTTGGGGGAAAACGGCGCAGGAAAATCAACTCTGGTTAAGATTCTGAGTGGTGTTTATACACTGGATACGGGCACCATGAAGATTTTCGGCAAAGAATACAAATCACTGACGCCGAGCACAGCGCGGGAAGCCGGTGTAGCGATTATCCATCAGGAGCTCAATATGTGCCGGGATCTGACCGTATGTCAGAATATGTTCCTCGGCAGAGAGATCCGATCCGGATTCATCCTGAACAATGCAAAAGCGGAACGGGAAGCCCAAAAATATCTGGATGAACTGGGCGTGGATATCGATCCTCATCAGGTCGTGGGTGACCTGCCTGTATCCAAGCAGCAGATGATCGAAATTGCCAAAGCACTGTCCGTAAATGCGAAAATACTGATTATGGACGAGCCCACCTCAGCTTTGACAAGCCGTGAAATAGAAGAGCTGTTTCAGATTATCCATCGCCTGAAAGCGCAGGGCTGCGGCATCGTATACATCTCCCACAGACTTGAGGAACTAGCACATGTCGCCGATCGTGTTACGATCATGCGGGACGGGCGCTTCATCACCCAGGGGAAGTACTCGGACTTCACCATGGATGAGATCATTGCCAACATGGTCGGCCGTGAGATCAAGGAAAAGTTCCCCAAGGTCGTGTGCCCAAAAGGGAAGCTTGTTTTTGAGGTGAAGAACCTTAATGCGGGCCGTCTTGTGCGTGATATTAATTTCTCCCTTTATGAGGGCGAGATTGTCGGCGTCGCGGGGTTGATGGGTGCCGGACGCACCGAAACAACCCGGGCAGTCTTCGGCGTGGACCCGAGGCAGAGCGGTGAGTTCTTCCTTGACGGCAAACAGATAAAGATAAACAATCCTATGGATGCAATACGGCAGGGTGTCGTGCTTGCACCGGAGGATCGTAAGAAGGACGGCCTTTGCACGAAGCTGAGTATCCGCCAGAATATTGCCCTGCCGAATCTGGATGTGATCGGCGGCAAATCCGGTGTGATTCAGCGGAAAGTCGAAAGAGAGATGTGCGACAAGGCAGTCGGTGAGCTGCAGATTAAGACGCCTAACCTTGACGTTGATGCGGCTACGTTATCCGGCGGCAACCAGCAGAAAGTTGTCGTAGCCAAATGGTTGGCACGCAATTCCCGTGTGGTGATCTTCGATGAACCCACCCGCGGCATTGACGTTGGTGCAAAGGTAGAAATCTACCATCTGATGAACCAGCTGAAACAGCGGGGAATCGCCGTAATGTTTGTATCCTCTGAAATGCCGGAGGTCATGGGCGTGGCGGACAGAATCCTCGTCATGTGCGATGGCAGGATTACAGGCGAGATGAACGGATCTGAGGCTACGCAGGAAGAGATTCTGAGGTTGGCTACCTCATTTGAGAATAAAGTGAATGCGGGCAGCGAGGGGGTATAACGATGGAGAAGAAACAAAAGAGCACAATTAGAAGGCTCCTTTCCATTAAAGGTGCAGGTTCCGTGTTGACCGCTTTTATCGGCATGATCGTGATCTATGTCGCTTTCGGTATTATGAACCCGAAGGTATTCTCGGTCATGAACATACAGAACCTTCTTCGTTCCATGTCAAAGTACCTTCTGATCGGTATAGGGCAGAGCTTTGTTATGATCACCAGCAACATCGACCTGTCGATCGGTTCTGTGGTAGGCATGAGCGCGATGATATCCGCCACACTGATGTCGCACGGTGTCAATGCGTATATGGCAATTATGATTACCATTCTTTGCGGCCTTGTTGTCGGCTGTGTTAACGGTATGCTTGTGGGCAAGTTTAAGCTTCCTCCGTTTATTGCCACCCTGGGCACAATGTTTGTGGCACGAGGAATCGGGTATATCGTCAACGGCAACCGGAACACGGATAATATTGCCTCTGGTATCGGCAAAGAAGCTGGCGACGCTTTTCAGGACTTCTTTTACTACGGTAAAGTTGGCGGGGTGTTCAACACCTTCTGGATTGCGCTTGTTCTCTTCCTGGTATTTTTCTTTATCCTGTCCATGACGCGCACCGGGCGGCATATCTATGCCATCGGGTCCAATGTGGACGCAGCGAGACTGTCCGGCGTGAACGTGATTCTTACAACCACGAAAGCCTATCTGGTCAGCTCATTCTGTGCTGTGGTGGTTGGCTTCATTCTGGCGGCGCAGGCCGGCATGGGCAACATGGATGCCGGCAATACGTACGAGATGTATGGCGTCGCCGCGGGAGTTATCGGCGGTGTGTCCCCGATGGGCGGTTCCGGTCTCTTACTGGGGACGTTCTGCGGTGCCGGTGTATGGCAGATCCTGGAAAACGGCCTGAACATGGTGCACGCCCAGGTAGGCATCCAGCGCATCGTGATCGGCGTGATTGTTGTGATGGCTGTGCTCGCGGATGTTGTGATGCGCAACGACAAGAGGAGTTTAAAGAAAAAGTCCTGAACTGGATCGTAAAGCCTGCAGACATGCGGCTTTATAGATAAAAAATTTTATTTTTTAGGAGGTTCCCCGCAATGAAAAAGACCCTGGCAATTCTATGCTGCGTGGCGATGATTGCATGCATGTTCGCCATGCCCGTATTCGCAGAGGAAAAAGTTACTGCGAATGCTCCCTACAAAATCGCACTGATCACGATGGACTCTGTTGACCAGCACTGGGTTTCCCTGAAGGAAGGCGCCCAGGCAGAAGCTGATGCTGACGGCGTTACCGTTGACTTCATGTCCCCGGATGTGAAGGACGACGCAAAGCAGATCGAGTGCATCAACAATGCTGTCGCAGGCGGCTATGACGCTCTGATCGTCGCTGCAAACAGCCAGGATGCTGTTTCCGGCGCACTGCGTGAGGCTGTTGAAGCAGGCATGAAGCTGGTCTATGTTGACTCCCCGGCAAACGTCCCGGCAGAGGCCACCTTCTCCACCGACAACAAGGCTGCAGGCTTCACTGCCGGTGAGCAGCTGCTGAAGGCTCTTGGTGAGAAGGGCATCACCGAAGGCAATATCGGTATTGTAAATATCAATACCTCCACCAACTCTACCCTCATGCGTGAGGAAGGCTTCCGTGAAGCACTGGAAGGCAAAGGCTTCACCATCCTCGAGACCCAGTACTGTGAAGGCGATGCAGCCAAAGCTCAGACCATCGCTGAGAACTACCTGACTGAAGGCGTCGTCGGCATCTTCGGTGCTAACGAAGGCGCAGCAACCGGAACCGGCAACGCCATCAAGGCTTATGGCAGCGATGACGTGGTGGGCGTCGGCTTCGATAAGTCCGATACACTCCGCGGCCTGATTGCTGATGG
>JAFQZI010000015.1 GCA_017406005.1 Oscillospiraceae bacterium
GCTCCGTGCCAGAAACGCTGGTAGGCCGCAATGCCCAGCCCTAACATGGTACTGTTCAGATAAACCTGCCCTTTGCGGGAACAGAGCATGCCGTTTCTCCACAACAGGTTTTTCATCTCCGGGCTCTCGTTCGTCTTCAGACGGTAATCCAGATCCCAGAGGTTGATCCCTCCGCAAAGATTGGAATAATCCAGGACATATTCCTTTTTCGGTGAAGCCGCCTTTTTCATGTTCGTATATCGCGGCTGCATCAGTCATCATCTTCCTCATAAAGATAGACATACGCGTCTTCCATGAAGACGCAACGGTCACAGCCAGCGACCTCACCCTCAAAATCCAGATAGACGGTATCGCACTCTTTTCCGCAAACCGGGCATATCGGAATAAACTCTTTTTTCACCGGCGGTTCCAGACGATAATCGGGAATGTATTCTCTCACAAGCACTTCACCTCCGTAAACAAAAGAGACGGGCTGCTGCCCGCCTCTCGATTATTGATTTCCATCATAATAGTACCATAAGGAAAAACTGTATTCTACTGCACGGAACTGCACCGAACTGCACAGACTATATTTTTTCAGCTATTTCCAGCAGGCCGAGCCTGTGCAGCTTATAGGCAAAAGACGGACTGATCTCCATCTCATCAATGATCTCCTCAAACGGCATACCGTTGATATACCGATACCGAAGGAGTGTCTGCTGCTTTTCATCCGAAACCTGCTGAATCAGGTTTTCGATAGCAATCTGAAGCTCACCGAGCCGGCTGATCCGTTCTTCCGTTTTTCTTTCTTCCACGACAATATCCACCATCGTACCCTCAAAATTGCCTTTGCCTTTAGAGGGATTGCGGCCTGCCGTAAAGCTGAGATGAGTCGTAACATTCTCAACAATTGAGCGGAGAGCGGCAATATGATCCTGTTCACACTGTATCTGTTCTTTCAGCCTGGCATACTGTTTCAGATAATCTTTCGCCCTTTGAATATCAGCCTTTTTCATAAGCCCGTTTCCTCCTTATGATTTCACGTCGGATTTCCTTTTCTTTGCTTCCGGTCCTGATGAGCCTGACGGCAGCCTTCGGAAGGCTCTTCCGAATCTCCTGCAGCCTGGCAAGACAAAACGAAACATCCCTCAATTTTTCAGTATCCCTTTTTTCCGATCCGCAATAATCTGCCCAGGCAGAGAGCAAAGCCTCCTTCACTGCATTCGCTTCCGTCACCAGGGCTTTCATTTGCCGTTCTTCCTCTTCGAGTTTTCTCAGAATGAATGCGCCTTCTGCCGTTGTATACACTTCGAACTCCGGAGAAAGGAAAAACTGTCTGATCGCTTCTATTTCCTTCTTTGCCGTTAAATCCGTCGGTTTCATCATCACCCGGACGGAATACTCCCGGTAATCTTCCGCGGCCTGGACAACCACGGCATTCAGCAGATCCTGGATAGCATGTTCATAATAACGATAAGCAGTTTTCATGGCAGCAGCTCCGCTCTGACCGCATCGATGAGTGCAGCTTGTGTTTTATTCTTCTTCCCGAGGACAGCCATGATGCGCTCATCGATTGTGCCCTCCGTAATGATATGCTGAATCACGACTGTTTCGGACTTCTGCCCCTGCCGCCAGAGGCGGGCATTGGTCTGCTGGTACAGCTCCAGGCTCCACGGGAGCGAATACCAGATAATCTGACTGCCGCCTTCCTGCAAATTTAAACCGTGCCCGGCGGACTGCGGATTGATCAGCCCCACCTGCAGCTCTCCCCGGTTCCATGAACGGATGCTCTCTTTACTGTCAAGCTGAGAAAAGGCATACCCTTTGTCCCGGAGCATGGCGGAAATCCTCACCAGATCGTGCCGGTAGCTGTAAACCACCAGAACCGGCTTGCCGTTGGCAGCTTCCAGCAGATCCTCCAGGGCTTCACTTTTCCGGTTGTGGATCCGGATCGGTGTACCGTCCCGGGCATAGGCCATGCCGTTTGCCATCTGGGTAAGCTTGTTCGCCAGAGCCATTGCATTGCGGGCCGTAATCTCGCCTCCGGTGATCGTCACGGACATTTCCTGTGTAAGGGTTTCATACTGGCGTTTTTCCTGCTCGGACATATAGACCAGGTAATCGGAACAGAGCATTTCCGGCATATTGAGATGATCCATCGCTCTCATGGAAATCGTCATATCCCCGATGGCGGCATAGATTGCTTTCTCGGCTCCCGGTTTCAGCTTCCATTCCTTCGGGTGATTCCGGTAAAAGCTGACCGGCGTAAAATAGCACTGCTGAAACCATTTCAGGCTTTTGCCCAGATGTTCTCCCCCGTCAAGCACGCCGAATTCCGACCACAGATCCATCAATCCGTTGCTTGCCGGCGTGCCCGTCAGCCCGATGACGCGCTTTGCCTCCCTGCAGAGCCGGTATACGGCCCGTGTGCGCTGAGCATTGGTATTCTTGAAACTGGAAAGCTCATCCAGAACAACTGCATCGAAGAGATAAATCGGCCACTTCTGCGAAACCAGCCAGCCGGCGTTTTCCCGGTTTGTCACATAAATCTGCGCATTCTCCCGGAGTGCTGCCAGCCTCTGCTTCGGTGTGCCGAGGATGACGGACACTTTCAGATCTCTCAGGTGATCCCATTTCCGGATCTCCGCCGGCCAGACATCACGGGCAACCCTCAGCGGAGCCACGACAAGCACTTTTTCAATCTCCCCGTCATCCAGCAGATCCTTCAGAGCAGTCAGGCAGATCACGGTTTTCCCCAGGCCGCAGTCCAGAAAAGCAGCAACAGCGGGATGGCTTTTGATAAAATCTATCGTAAATTTCTGATATTCATGAGGTGTAAAAACCATAAACAAATCCTTCCTTTCTATTTCCGGTTGACGGTCATTGACGGTCATTTCAGCAAATTTCCTATAGAGATATTTTTTCTTTTTTTCTCGCGCGTACGAAGTTCCTGAATTGACCATCAACGACCATCAACCAAACAGTCAGCTATAGGCCGGGACCACTGTTTTCAGCCGCAGGCCGTAAACATACATAGCGTCTTTCCCCTTGTGCCTCTCAAAGCCGGCTGCATCCATAGCCGCATAAAAGTCAGCCGTATTTCGTGCCCATTCGCCGTTTCGCATGCAATAATCACGGTACTCCTGGTAGACGCTGCCGGATTTTTCCCGGTAATCCGGATTTACATCACAGCAATCCGCGAGGAAGTTGCCGAGCCAGTCATTGCTGTCACGATAGGCCTTGACAGCCGCTTTGACACAGGCCGGCACAGGAAGAACGAAATGATTGGCGATCACCTTCTGTGCCCCTTCGATGATCCACTGCAGAACTGCCTCCCCGGCATTCTGCACCAGATAATCCGTATAATTTTTGATGTCGGAGGTACCCTCGATTTTGGCATTGAACGGGATGACGATCAGCCTCCGCCAGGTGCCTGCATCCGAAGCGCCGACTCTCGGCAGATGGTTGGTGTAAAGCACCAGCGTATGGGAAGGGACGAACCGGAACGGATCCCGGTACTTCTTCTCGGCAAAGATTTCATCGGTGGAACAGAGCTGCTTTATAACGGAAGTATTCAGCCTCATGCCCTCTTCCAGCTCGGCGGCGATGACCAGACGCTTACCCTTGAGCTCGGCCATTTCCGGCTTCACATTCCGCTTGCATCCGACCGTCAGTGCATCTGCCGAGATCTGGCCGGAATAGGAGCCCATCACTCTTGCAACCGTATTCCAGAACGTGCTTTTGCCGTTGCGCCCTTCGCCGTAAGAAATAATGATCGCTTCCATAAAAACCTTGCCGATGGCTGCCAGCCCTGCAATCTGTTGGACATAATCAATCAGCTCCGCATCCCCCTGGAAGAAGGTTTCCAGCGCTTTCTGCCAGAGTTCCATGCCCTTTGCGGAAGGAGAACACCATGTTATTTTGGTAATATAGTTTTCCGGCTCATGGGCAAGTGCCCCGGACATGCCGTAACGGAGATCATAGGTTGCATCCGGCGTATTGAGAAAGAACTCATCTTTATCCAGATCGGAGATGTTTTTCTGCACCATGGGCTTTGCAGCCGCCAGGGCCGAAAGCAGATAGCTCATATCCCTCCGCCTCATAACAAAGGCCTTATAGGTGTAGGCTGCCTGAAGCTTCGCTTCCGCATTGAGAAGTGCCTTCAGCTTTTCCTCCTCCGGGTTCAGCTCCCTGATCTGACGGTCAAGCCCCTTGAGCCCGGCGGAAAGGTCAAACTCCACCCCGCCGACGGCATTGAGCTCCCATGCGGCTTCGGCAATCTCATCCTCCGCATCGGCCAGCTGCAGATCCAGGAACTCTTCCATGGCTCCGACAGCCAGCTGGTGTGACTCATTCCATTTGCAGCCGTCATACCGGAGGAAGTCCGTGTTGTCGGTATAGCAGAGCTCTTTTCCGTATTCCCGGACAACTACCTTTGCCTGGCCGATATCCGAATAGTCCGGCGGCTTCAGGGATGCGACCGCTTTGCCGTACTGCTCCGGCTGAACATAGGAAGCGGAAACCGCAATCGCATTGCGGTAATACTTCGTAGCACTCTGCCAGACGGAACAGAGTTCTTCCTCTTCCAACGGAGGCTCACACCGACGGGCCTCCCTGCGGAACAGCTCATAAGCCCTCTCACAGATTCCGTACCGTTTCAGACACTTCACGGCAAACCGGTGCATGGTGGTGTTCCTCTCCCCGCGTAAGATAACTCCCCGGTTCTCCAGGAAATCTGACAGATTCCGAACCCCCTGCCAGTATTCGACTTCCGGGTTTTCCGTCCCGAAGAAGAACCTGGCGGCATCCAGTGCCTGAGCATCAAAATAAGGGAAAATCCGCTGCACACTCTGCTTCAGAGCCGTGCACTGTTCCGCGCTGCCGCACTCCCGGATCGGGAAAAGCACGTGGAATTTCGGCCTTGCGGCTTTCCCGTTTTTCTCTTTCCGATTAGACCTGGAATAGTGCACCCAGAAAGTGACACCGGTGAAAAACGCAGCCACATCTTCCGGAAGGATCCAGTCAACCGGCTGATCGGAATGATCGTTGTCCACATCAAATGCCAGACAGTCACAGGAAACAAAATTCCCGATGTTCCGGCGGTTGGCCCTGAACTCCGCACACACATAATCCTTAGAAACCGCCTGTTTCAGGCTCGCTTCATCCGTCACTTCAAACCGGTGCGGATAAAAGCAGTTTTTGTTGTTTTGCCGACTATCGGCAGAAAAAATTGTGATCATTTTTATGTCCTTTCTCTTCCGCTTGCAGTGGTGTTGCACTGCAAGCGGATCTGCGTTTTCAGAACGGGATTTCTTCTTCATCCTCAGCAGCCTGTGCTTCCTTCAGCCAGTCCGGATCATCCGGGAACATGGCCGGATCAAAATCACAGAAGCGGTCAATGTTGTTTGCGTAATGCGTATCGCCGTCACTGCCGATGTAGCTCCTGTTGCTGATTTTGACCACCAGCCTCTGGCCGACCAGATCTGACCAGTCCATCTGCAAAGCCTCGCCCTGCTTCTTTCTGCCGATGGCACGGAAGAACTCTGAAAGCTTCCACTCCATCTTCCGGTGCACCAGCAAGTTGGTCTTCACTTCCTGCGGCTCCTCTCCGGTATCAACCAGGAGAGTGAGAATTGCCTTCGGGCAGGGAGGGATTTTTGCGGAACCGAGGTGCTCTGCCTGCTCAAAACCGATAATCTTCGCCGGATAAATCCCCGGCCTGATCAGCTTGAACCCGGAGCTGTCATCCTTGATTTCCCACGTCCAGGAATCGATAAAATTGCTCATCATAAAATCCTTTCCGAAGGACTCATGTTTTTTTGGCCCTTCACTGTATAGCCACGGGAATGGTCAAAACGCACCCCCCTCTTCCAAAAAAACTTTCAAATTCATTTTTGCCTTTTCTACAGAGGTAGTTGCCTTTTGACGGCTGACCCCTTCCGCTTCCCCAATCTGAACATACGTCATCCCCTCGCAGTGCATCAGCAGCCTCCTCCGCTGGATCTCCGTCAGGGTGGCAAGAGCTGCCGCCAGCTCCCTGCCGTCCTCCTTTTCCAGCAAAGGCGATTCCGCATCCCCCTCAGCTGCAAAATCCAGCCCCTCATACAGAAGATCATCCAGGGACTGATGCCTGCGGGTCTCCCTCCTGTCGCTGAGCTGCTGCTCATGATCCATCTCCTCCAGAACGGCAGCCCACTCTTCTGAAATCTCCACTTCCTCCGTGCCGGTGATAAACGCATAACGGTATTTCATTGCTCTTTCCTTTCCGCTCCGGAAAGGCAGAAGGGGCAGCAGGCAAACAAAAAGCCGGGTTCCTGTTTTTGGCAGAAACCCGGCTGTAGCAATTCCCGAAGAAGAGCGCACGAAAGCTAAGCACCGGTTCTGCCGGATCTTTCAGGGAACTGAATCCCCCTGAAAAACCCTTATGATCCGCTGCCCCATCGTGCGCACTCAGGAGCTATTGAATTTTTTTATGATGATTTATTCTGAATACATTACGGGAACTTCCCTATTCTTTGCTCGGAAGGCGCAGTTGGTGCGTAGGCAGAAGTTCCCTTCCGAGCATTTGCTTTTGCCTCCCCGCGTAGGGAGGGAAGGCAATAAAAAAAACCGGAATTACCTGATGAACGTCTTTTCAGACGATTTCATTCAGATAATTCCGGAGTTGGCTTTGCATCGCAGCGAGCCGGTTGCGAAAGTTATCCTTGTCTCAGTTGTTCCCGCAGTTGGCTTTGCTTCGCATGGAGCCGGTCGCTGATGTCACCCGAGGCAATCATTCACTTGTCATTCCAGTTTCTGTGCTTCTTTTACTATTTTTTCCATCTGCAACCGGATATCATCCCAGTAGAAGGTGGATTTTTCTTTTACAGGTTTTATTTCTATACGAACAGATGTCTCATCTACAATAGCATCAAAAATCTTTGGCGGAATAGGCTTTTCCGATCTCAGATCCCGGACTGCCCGTTTGTACGTCACTTTACTAACCCTCCCTGCTAAGTATTCAGTCCTGCATTATTTCTCTTTTTTCAGCTCGCGACGGAGCACCAAAATCGAGGCACAATGTTGTCTTCGCGAGCAGCTGGTACGCACTAATCACGAGGTGACTGATCAGTTACCATCTCCCCAGTGTCAGAGATATTCCGTATATCCTTCGGTCGTGCAGCGGACGGACGGATTCCCGATCAGCCAGCACTCCAGCACTGCACGCTGCGCATGGCTGAGGTCGAAAACCTCCGGTCTGCCGTTTCGGCTGACTTCCATAAAAAAGCCGTCTCCTTTTCTTTCCTTCTGCCCGATATAGACGGCCGCGGGAGCGGTGAGCATTTCAAACCCCTCCGGCACGCCGGCAAGAGGCTCTTCCCACCGGTAGCAGCCGGGCGTATAGCCGCGGCGGGGCGGGCTGGTAAGCTCGGGGATCCTCCAATCTGTGCCTGCCTTGACGGCAGTACGGATTTTACCCCGGCGGATCCACTGGCGGACCGTCGCATGGTCCACACGGAAAAGATCCGCATACTCTTCTACCGTCAGTTCCCTGGCGGCAACCGCCGCCACCTCAAACCCGCTCTCCGTCTTCGCACTCACCATCTCCCCGGAAGGCAGGATCTTCACATCGGAATAATAATCCAGTGTGACTTTCATACCCGCGCTGCCGATCCGGACTGCATAACACCACCAGTCTTCCAGGGTCAGAAACAGATGCTTCTTCTCCACCTTTTCTTTCAGTTCGAGGAACATCTCATCCAGGCGGGCATAGTAGGATGCCGGACGGAAGCTGTCCCTCCCGCTTCTCTGCCGGGCGCTCAAACGCAGGTCTTCTATCTTCTGCAGAAGAGCTTCCTTGCTGCGGACCCGGCTGCTGTTAAACAACTCCTGAGTGGTCATGCGCCACCTCCTCTCCTATTTGTTCTGCTTCGTGACAAACTTTTGTGCCAAAGCTGCGGGCATCCGTCTCATCAGATGCCCGTCAGTTCATCCCGTACACAATGCCCGGCATCCTCCCGGGTTTTGATACGCGGCGGAACGTGATGGTAATGGGAATCATGCGCCCGCAGTTTTCACATCGGATCGCGGGATGCACCTCACAACAGGAGACAACACCGTAGTTCATCTCTCCGCAGATCGGACACCGCTTGCCGACCCTTCTTTTTTCATCCGGCTGAATCATAGTTATTTCCCTCCTTTTACCAGGATCCGGGACACCGGATCTCAGGCATATCCAATAAATTCTTTCCGAGGAGACCGAGCTTCTGCATCCGCATGGCCAGCGCCTGCCTGGAGACACCCATCCGCTCCCTGACCCTGTCAAATTTGATGTATTCATCCCTGAAAGCATACGCCAGAATGCCGATGCCGTTCGGGAGCCCGACTTCGGCCAGGTTCTGCAGCAGCAGATCTTCCGGCATCAGGAGCAAAGCCGTAAGCGCATCGATGCGGCGCTCTTCGGGATCATCGGAATTTGCCGCCCGGTACACGACTACGCGCTTCTGCACACCACAGCCATACACTTTCGGATACAGCATCCGGAGGATGTGATGGGCCCCTTCGTGCACGATGGTGAAGTTCTTCCTGCCCTCATTGGCGAAAGAAGAAAGAAAAGAAGAGTCGACCAGAACCGTCTTCCCGTCAAACTCATATTCTCCCTGCGGCAGGACGATGCTCTCACGCTCAAAAGCCGTCATCCCCAGCGTCAGCCCGTCTTCCGACAGACGGCGGTAGTCCAGCTGAAGACCCAGAAGATCTTTGAGCAGAACCTCGGGATTGACCCGGCGCGGCGTCAGGAGGGAAGCCTCCTGCTTCCGGTAAGCCTTCAGCACACGCTGTGATATGGCTTCCAAATCTCTTTCCGACAGAACCAGCATTGCATTTACTCTCCAGTACAGAAACCCGGATCATCGTTGTGCGCTTATGATAGACTATAAAACAGATTTTGTCAAGACATAATTTGAAATATTTTCTCTTTACAATATTCAATTTATGTGTTATACTGCAAAGCAGTAAACAGGACACAGGAGGTGCCATATGCCCAGACGCAGCATTGACTATTCCGTACCTGACGGCCTTCAGGTGATCGACATCAAGACAGGAAAACCCGCGGAAGAAGCTTCCATGCCTGTCATCTGCCGGAATATCCGCCATTACAGGATTGCCTCCGGCATGGAACAGAAAGAATTCGCCGAAAAGATCGGCGTGCACAAAAACGCAATCAGCAGCTGGGAAACCGGGCGCACCAGGCCGGACATCAACCTCATCCCCGCCATTTGCCGGGAGCTCTCCATAACCCCTTACGAGCTGCTGGGGATCAACGACGATCATGCGAAAACGGCGCTGCCGAAAAGGGCGGAAGCGCTGCTGGACGGCTACCTGCAGCTGGAAGAGAAATACAAGACCCATGTGGACACGGTGGTGCAGTCTCTCCTCCGGATCCAGGAAGAGGAAAACGTGCCCGAGCTGGACCGCCTGGAACTCTACCCCCTTTCCCTCGCAGCCGGGCCCGGCGAGAACTTCTACGATATCACGGAAACAACAGCCGTCTACCTGCATAACTGCATCCCCAGGGCCGATGCCCTCTTCCCCGTCAACGGCAGCAGTATGGAACCGGATTTCCGCAGCGGCGATTATGTGTATGTGGAGCTCATCCCCGACGGCTCTCCCCTGCGCTATGGCGAGATCGGCGTATTCCTCGTCGGAAACACCTATTATATCAAGCAGTATGAGAAGGACGGCCTGCACTCCCTGAACAAAGCCTACAGCCCGATGCTCTTTGACGCGGACTTCACCTCTGTCTACCTCGTGGGCCGGGTGCTCGGCGTAGTGCCGCCGGAAGACATCGCCACTCCGGAAGAAGAACAGCTCTATCTCAAATACCACCCGGAAGAAGAATAAAGGAGAAATACCATGGCAGAAAAGAAGAACACCAAAGCGCCGATCTCCGCTCCGGCAAAACCGGCCACCGCGGAAGAAAAACAGAAGGCACTGGATACCGTGCTGAAAAGAATAGAAAAAGACTACGGCAAGGGCGCCATCATGCGCCTCGGAGAAGACATTGACATCTCCGTCACCCCGATCCCGACGGGATCGCTTGCCCTGGATGCGGCCCTCGGCATCGGCGGGCTCCCGAAAGGGCGCATTGTAGAGATTTACGGAGCGGAGGCAAGCGGGAAAACGACCCTTGCCCTGCACGCGGCAGCCTCCGTACAGAAGAACGACGGAGTGGTAGCCTATATCGATGTGGAGCATGCGCTGGACCCCGAATACGCCAAAGCCCTCGGCGTCGATATTGACAACCTGCTGATTTCCCAGCCTGATACCGGCGAACAGGCGCTGGACATCTGCGAATGCCTGGTGCGTTCCGGAGGCATCGACCTGGTGGTCATCGATTCCGTAGCCGCCCTCATCCCCAAAGCCGAATTAGAGGACGATATCGGAGAGGTGAAAGTAGGCGCCCTGGCGCGGCTGATGAGCCAGGCGCTGCGCCGCCTGGCCGGCATGCTTGCCGTCAACGGCTGCACCCTCATCTTCATCAACCAGCTGCGCCAGAAGATCGGCGTCATGTACGGGCCTGCGGAAACCACTCCCGGCGGCCTTGCATTGAAATACTATTCCAGCGTCCGGCTGGAGGTGAAGGCCACGGAAAAACTCTACGATAAAACCAAGATGAGGATCGGCACAAGGACCACTGTCAAAGTCAAGAAAAACAAGGTCGCTCCCCCCTTCCGGCAGGCCACCTTCGACATCCTCTACGGCCAGGGCATCCACCATCTCGGTGAAGTGGTCGATATGGCAGAAAAGATGGAGCTGATCGACAAAGCCGGAGGATGGTACACCGTCGGCACAGACCGCATCCAGGGGCGTGAAGGCGTATTCCGGTATCTGGAAAAGCACCCGGACATTCTGGAAAACCTTGAAAAGGAAATCCGCAAAAACATTTCCGGCTCTCCTGTTCAAATGTCAGACGACACCGAATCCGCGTAAATCTCTCCCGGCCAACAGGCCGGGATTAACTGTTCAATTACAGAAATTATTGGACAAAAACAGATAAAGATGTATAATATAAATAAATCTGAGAATCATCAGAAACGGGGGTGAACAGAAATGGACTTTCATACAGCTCCGACCGGAGAATTGACAAATAACACGAGATACAGTATTTTTAAAACCGGAAATCTTGCCATTAAATTTAAAACATCCCCGTATCTGGATCATTATGTCTCTATCCTGAAATGGAACAATGGCTACATCGAATGTATGGCCAAATATTCTACCATTCCCGACCCGATTGAAGATTATATTGACTTGAGATTTATTGCAGACAGACTGCAGCTTCCAAAAGATATCTTTCAGAATGTAAAGGAGGTCACAATTATATGAGTGCACAAAACATTGCTGATAACGCCGATATGATAGTTGCCGGTTATGCCTATACAATCCATGAAGATTACATTGAAGTTATTGATCTGAGTGATCTCACCAAAAGGGCAGTGCTTCAAAACGGCGATGTTGTTGAATCCATGATGTCAGATGAAGAAGATGATGTAATCCTTAACTATTATAACCGCAACAAGGAGATACTGGAGGCCGCTGTCAATGCCTAAATACTATCCTTTCAAGATTTGCGGTTATTATCTGTATTTTACATCCCACTGTACATTAGAATGTATGCATGCCCATGCCAGCGATGAAGAACTGACTGAAGCCGGATCTGCAAAATTCTTTGTAAAAAGCGATGGCAGCTCTATAGTTGCAAAACGCGGTAAACTGAATGACAGAGAGATCACTGCCATCCAGAAATTTATTCAGATGAATTATGAATCAATGTATGCAACATGGCGCACTCTCAGCGCTAACGGATATTATCAGGAATAATCCTCATCAAGACAACTAATGGATTTCCCAGCCTCACTCCAGAGGCTGGGATTTTTTTTCGCATATACCGGGAGTTCCCGGCCCGCAGGCCGGGATCTTTTTTTTCAAAAAAATTATGAACTTTTTGTGAACAATCGGATATAGTTTTCACAAGTCCCATTTATGGGACTTGCTGTGTGGTATCATATTTCCAGCAAGAAAAAAGAAGTCCGTTAACTCTATTACGTCTATTATTTTATGTAAATTTTAGGGAGGCAAAAACATGAGTAAGTACTATGCAAAGATGACCACCACCGCCCTGCGCGACGAGCTCGACCGCCTGGAAGAACAGCTCGATGAACTGGAGGACGAAGACCTCTTCTCCCGTGCAGGCGTCCGCAACCGTATCTTTTATATCTGCGATATTCTCTGCCGAAGAGAAACCGCAGCCTGATTTGAAAGGAGAACAGCCATGACTGCATTTATCGGAACCGTAATCATC
>JAFQZI010000161.1 GCA_017406005.1 Oscillospiraceae bacterium
CTCTCCTGCGATGGTTAACTACAGCTATGTCACGCAGTATTACTCTTTCCTGACCACCTACGGAGCTTATGCAGCCAACTTCGGGCTCAACACTTCGCTTGGCATTTCTTCGCTTGCAGGCCAGTCCTGCCCGATGATCAACGGCGGAACATGGCAGGACTACTTCCTCTCTGCCGCTATTGACTCTCTTCTGATGAACACAGGTCTCTCCCGCTATGCAGAAGAAAACGGCATTGTTTTGACAGAGGAAGAAAAAGATTCCGCACTCGCCGGGCTGGAAGGCCTTGAGGAAACCGCTGTTGCAAACGGGTTCGAGTCGGCCGATGATTTTCTGAAAGCAACCTATGGCTACGGTGTATCTACTGATCTTATTTCAGAAGTCTCTCTTGATTTTGCTCTTGCCAGCAAAGTTTATAAACAGCTGGACAACAGCGTCGTCATCACAGATGACGAGGTACGCGAACAGTACCCGACAATTGCAGTCCGCCACATTCTGGCAAAAGCTGTTCCCGATGAAAACGGCGTCTATACAGATGAAGCGAAGGAAGCCGCAAAAGCCAGAGCAGAAGAGATCTATAATGAATGGCTCGCCGGAGAGGCAACGGAAGAAAGCTTTGCCGCCCTTGCCGAACAGTACAGCGAAGATGCCGGTTCCAACACAAAGGGCGGGCTCTATGACAGTGTGACAAAAGGACAGATGGTTCCGGAATTTGATGCTTTCTGTTTTGAAGACGGCCGTGCAAGTGGAGATACCGGCATCGTCTATGGAGAAAGCGGAGCTTATGCCGGCTACCACGTGATGTATTTTGTCGGTGAAGGCAATCTGGAGACCGGAAGAGACACCATAAAACGTGAGCGTTTGAACAATATGCTCAATGACCTGACAAGTGCCTACGAAGTGATTTACGGGCCGTATATCTCCCTCGCCGGATCGATTTAACCATCAATCACACTTTATTCTTTATTCTTTCATAAAATTGAGGCTGCTGAACACCCAGCAGCCTCTATTCATTATACCCTTTTTTACACCGGGATCACGCGGAGATCCTTTGGCAGACCGGTGATATTTTCACAGCCGTTCTCATGCAGGATAATCACATCTTCAATCCTCACGCCGAATTTTCCCGGGAGATAAATCCCCGGCTCTGCAGAAACTGCCGCGCAGTCCGGCATGGGTTTTGTGTTGCGGGAATTGAAATTCGGAGCTTCATGAATCTCCAGCCCGAGGCTGTGCCCAAAGCCGTGGCCGAAATACTCTCCGTAACCGGCAGCCCTGATCACATTGTGGGCAGTTTCATGAACTTCCTTCCCGATAACACCGGTTTTTGCCTTGGCAATCCCCGCAAGCTGCGCCTCCAGAACAGTATCATAAACCGTTCTCATTTCCTCTGTAGCATGCCCGATAGCAACGGTGCGCGTGGTGTCCGAGCAGTAACCTTCGTAAACACAGCCAAAATCAATTGTCAGAAAGTCCCCATCCTGTATTTTCCGCTCTGTCGGCACAGCGTGGGGCATACTGCTGTTCGGCCCGCTCGCGATAATCGGATCAAAGCTCATTCTCTCGGCTCCGCCGAGCAGCATCAGGTACTGCAGGCGTGCAGAGATTTCCAGCTCCGTCATCCCCGGGTGAAGCTCATCCAGAAGCTGTGTTAATGCCTGATCAGCAATTTTCTGTGCAGCTTTCATGCTGCGGAGTTCATCTGCATCTTTCGACTGGCGAAGTTCCAGGAGAAGATCCGAAGCCGGAATAAACTCACAGCCCAGTCCGGAGTGATACAAATTAAACTCCTTCACCGTGAGTGCAGCGTCTTCGAATCCGATCTTCTTAACCCCGTCTTCTGCAATGATCTTTCCGGCATAATCCAGATAACTTTCCGCATTGGCACGGATCACCAATTTGGCATCCTTGAGTTGAGCCTGGGCTGCTTCCGTGTACCGGCTGTCTGTGATGAGATAATTGTCCTTCTCTGTGACAATCACCAGTGCATCATCTGCTCCGGTTGTATGAAAAGCGGATGCATAAAAGCGGTTTGCATCACTGTTGATCAGCAGCGCATCAAGGCCTCTTTTTTCAAGCTGTGCCCGGATAGATGAAAAATGATTCATGTGGTCTCTCCTGTCTGCTCCTTTATCATTTCTCAAGCAAGCCCATATGGAGCTTAGCCAGCGTCAGAGTGTTTTTCATCAACATTGCTCGCGTCATCGGGCCTACACCTCCGGGAACCGGCGTGATAAAGGAGGCTTTCGGCTCCACTTCGTCAAACACAACATCTCCCGTGAATTTTCCCGTCTCCGGATCACGGTTCATGGCAACGTCGATCACTGCTGCCCCTTCTTTTACCATGCTGCCTCGAATCAGGCCTTTGCATCCGGCCGCAACAATAAGGATATCCGCCTGCCGCGTCATCGCCTGGAGATCCGGCGTATGCCTGTGGCAGTATATCACCGTTCCGTGATCGCGCAGCAAACGCAGCCCCATCGGCTTTCCTACAATATTACTCCGCCCTACCATCACACAAATCTTCCCGTCAACCGGAATGTGATATGCCTTCAGCATCTCACTGATTCCGGCCGGCGTACACGGCCAGACCGGGGAATCCCCCCGCACCATTCTGCCGACATTCAGGGGATGAAATGCATCCACATCCTTTTCTGGTGAAATTGTTTCGATAATCCTCTTTTCATCCATCTGTTTCGGAATCGGCAGCTGGACAAGAATTCCGTCAATTCTGCTGTCAGCATTCAGTTTGTTGAGAATACCAAGCAGCACCTCTTCAGAGGCGTCGGCGGAAAGATCAAACCGTCTGCTGAAAAATCCGCATTCTTCGCAGTCTTTCACCTTGTTTCTGACATAAAGCTGTGAGGCAGGATCTTCTCCCGCCAGAATGACTGCAAGCCCCGGCTGGCGCGGCAGGACAGCAGCTTCTGTTTTGATCTGTTCTCTGATGCCTGCTGCCAGAGCCTTTCCATCTATAATCCGAGCCATAGAACACGCCTCTCTTCTGATTGATCCGGAAAATTCTATCACTCCGCGTGAGGATAATCTATCAGCCGTTATGAAAGCGGGATAGAAATTCTTTTGTTCTCTCCTGCTTTGGTGCATAGAAAATCTGCTCCGGGGTTCCCTGTTCGCAAATCACACCGTCTGCCATAAAAACAACCCGATTGGAGACATCCCGTGCAAACGCCATTTCATGGGTTACGACCAGCATCGTCATTCCTTCTGACGCGATGGTTCGCATAACCGAAAGCACTTCTCCGACCATTTCCGGGTCAAGTGCGGAAGTCGGTTCATCAAAAAGAAGGATTTCCGGATCCATTGCCAGTGCTCTGGCAATGGCTACACGCTGTTTCTGCCCGCCGGAAATCTGCCGCGGCCTTGCGTTGATATATGGCGCCATGCCGACTTTCCCGAGAAATTCCATGGCGTGCTTCTGCGCCTCTTCTCTGCTCCTTTTGAGGACTTTCACCTGCCCGACGATACAGTTCTCCAGCACAGTCATATTGTTGAACAGATTGAAGCTTTGGAACACCATTCCGACTTTTGCCCGGTAGGAAGCCGCATTTGCTCCCTTCCCGGCCATATTGGTACCGTGGAAAAGAATCTCTCCGCTGTTCGGGGTTTCCAGCAGGTTGATGCACCGCAAAAGTGTAGATTTCCCCGAGCCCGATTTCCCACAAATGCTGATTACATCCCCTTTACTGACCGTAAAGTCAATATCTCTCAGCACTTCCTGCTTTCCGAAGCTCTTGGAAAGATGTTTTACCTGAAGAATCTGCTGCTCCATTTCAGTTCACCTTTCCCTTTCCCGTGCTGTCATATTCCTTGTTCTGCTCGTCGAACGGACTGCGGCGAGACGGATAGTTATAAGTACCGGCCGTCATGACCAGCTGATCCTCCTGCACAAGCTCATAACTGCTATCGCCGTCCATTCGTTTTTCAGCCCATCGCAGTAGAAGGGACGCAACAAGCGTCATGGTCAGGTAACCGACCATTTCCACCGAAGCGGAGGGAAAATACAGATAGCTTGCCCCGACAGCTGCCCTGTGTGCCGCAAAGAAGTCCGGGAAACCGATTATGAACATGACAGAAGTATCTTTCACGTTGATGATGAAGTTGTTGCCGATCTGGGGCATAATATTCCGCAGTGCCTGCGGGAGAATCACATTGACCATAGTCTGCACATGCGTCATTCCTATGGCTTTGGCTCCTTCCGTCTGCCCGGGATCTACCGAGATAATACCGCCGCGGACAGATTCTGCCATGTAGGCACCCGTGTTGATGGAAACGACTACGATCGCTGCAGCCCATACAGAGCTGAATTTTACC
>JAFQZI010000162.1 GCA_017406005.1 Oscillospiraceae bacterium
ATCAGAAGACGGAGACGCAGGAGATCCTTGCGCCTACCTGCACCACCCCGGGCAGCCATCTGGAGGTCACCTCGTGTGAGGACTGCACGCTGGTCCTGTCGCAGGAGATCGTCGAGGACCCCGCGGCGCATGACTATATCGTGGAAGAATCTGTTCCCGCCACCGAGACGGAGGAGGGCGAGATGACCTATACCTGCTCCCGCTGCGGCGACACGTATACGGAGCCCATCCCCGCCCTGACCGAAGAGGATAAAGAAGAGGAAGAAACCGAAGAGGATGAGGAAGACGAAGAACCCGTCCCCTTTGACCAGAGCAAAACCGTCAGCGGCGTGACGGTGCGCGTGAGCGCGCCGGCGGGCGTTTTCCCCGCGAAATCCGAGCTGCTGGTGGACGCCGTGCCGGACGAAACGGTAGAGAGCGTCCTCGAGGGCGAGCGCAAAGAGGACGAGGAGGTCGTCTCCTCCTACACGTTTGACATCCGCGTCGTCGACGAGAACGGCGAGGAGCTGCAGCCGAAGGACGCGCAGAGCGTCACCGTCTCCTTCACGCTGGCCGAAGCGGCGGACGATACGCTGGAAACGAACATCTACCATATCTCCGAGGGTGCGGGCGGCGCGCTGGAGGCGGAGAAGCTGGCGACCACCGGATCCGGCAGCACCGTCACCGCGGAAACCGGCTCCTTCTCGCTCTATCGTGTGGAGACCGTCAAGGGGGCATCCTCCCCCACCCGCGGCGAGGGGGATGATGGCTGGATCGAGGTCGAAGATGCTGGACAACTGCAAAATTATTTTAATCAAAGTTCAACTTCTGATAATCCGCTGAAAATCCGGCTGGCAAATTTTTTTCGCGGAGACCAGAGTATATTCTGCGAAAACTGTTCTATCCTGGATCTGAACGGCCAGTCAAGCTATGGTGGCAGTATAAAAGTGGCGGTTAATGGTGCGCTGACAATTGTGGATAGTGATAGTGAGGGGAAGGGATCGATTCCGTCTTTAATTGCCGAAGGCGGCACGGTGAACGTATCCGGCGGTACGGTTAATGAATCAACTCCCAATGCCGGCACATTGAACATAACCGGCGGTACGGTTACTACTTTAACCGGCGGTTACGGCACGGCGAACATATCCGGCGGCACGGTTACTACTTTACATGTCCTTGACGGCCCGGTGAACATAAGCGGCGGCACGGTTACTACTTTAAATGCCGGCGCCGGCACGGTGAACATATCCGGCGGCTCGGTTGCTGATTTAGTAGTCGGCGGCAGCCCGGTGAACATAAGCGACGGCACAGTTGCTGAATTATATGCCTATGGCGGCCCGGTGAACATTTACGGCGGTACGGTTACTGATTTAGTAGACGGCGGCGGCCCGGTGAACATATACGGCGGCACGGTGTATATATCCGGCCGCATGGTGCAGCCGGAGCCCGCCGTCATCGTTAAGGCGGAACCGGCTGCCGGCGGCGAGGTTGCAGCAAGGTCACAATACAATAACAGCGATGTGTCTGCGAGTTCTGCTTCAGCAAATCCTGCCATGTTTGTTAACGAGAGCAGTAAGGTCGAAGTTACGGTCACCCCGGCAATCGGCTATGAGCTATACAAGCTGACATATCAGTATGAGGGCAATGACCCTGTTGATATTACTGCCGACAGGTCTTTCGGAATGCCCAATGCGTCTGTCACCGTCACGGCGACGTTTATAGAGAGAAATTACACCGTCACTTATAAGGTGGTCAACGGCACCTGGGCGGACGGCACGACGGAGGACAAGACGGAGACCGTTGCCAGCGGCTCTTCTCCCGCCAGCGTACCCACGGGAATGATCGCATCCTCCGACTACACGGGCGGCGAATGGGACACCGATCCCGCAGCCGCAACCATTACCGGGGCTGCGACCTTCACCTATACCTTCGCGCCGAAACCCCCTTCAGGGACAATCTTTGTCAATATCGTGGCCCCGGGGCATGACCTGAATGGGCGCACGCTTACAATCGCAGCGGAACCGTCGGATTCCACAGACGCCGTCAAGGCGAAAATACAGGACAAGATCGGCCTCCCGCCGGATCGGCAGGTGCTGTTCTTTGGCAGGAAGGCAATGATGGATGGGAAAACCCTTGCGGATTACAACGCCCAGGTAGGGCAAGCCACCCTGATCCTGTCTGTGAGAGAGACGCTTTACACTGTGACGCTCGCTTCAGGCGACGGAAGCGGCGGACCCATTGTCCTCGATTCTAAGGATCAAGCGTTTTTCCCGGATATGGGTGACGCCGTAAACTGCCAGTTTGCTTATGTTTTTGACGACAATGGATGCGTGGGCTTTTATCTGGATGACGATTACTGCCCGGATTCCTTTGCTCCGCCGGCCAATTGTGTCTTCGACGGTTGGGAAGGCTATTCCGGCAGCTATTACGTCTTCCCGTCAGGCAGCTCAGAGGTGACATTTACAGCGAAATGGAAGGCGGGCACCACGAAACCCGACTATGACGTGAAGTTCGACACCAACGTGCCGGCGAACGCATCCACGACATGCGCGGGGACCATGGCCGATCAGCATTTCACATATGACGGGACGAAGGCGCTCAGCGAAAACGGATACTCCCTGCCGGGCTACAATTTCGGCGGCTGGAACACGGAGGCAAACGGCACGGGGACGCCCTATGCCGACGGGGCCAGGGTGCAGGGCCTGTCGGAGAACGGCGGCACGGTTACACTGTATGCGCAGTGGAGCGGGAAGCCCTATACGATCACGTATCATCAGTCAAATGATGCGGGAAGCCGGACACACGAACAGACGGCATATTTCGACCGGCCGGGCAAGCTCGACAGGTATTCGGATGAGGCGTTCGGCTGGGAATCCGGCGAAACGACGCTGCACGGGTGGACCGGTCTCGGATCCTTCTTTGAGGACGGTGAGGACTTCTGCAACCTGTGCGGTGAGCCGGATGCAAACGGAAATGTGGCCGGTGCGGACCTGACCGCCGAATGGGCGCAGAACGGGAAGATCATCGTCACGGTGACGAAGGACGGCGTACCGCAGAGCGGCCTGGATAGGGACTTTACTCTGGGCGGCACAAATTTAGAGATCCCGGTCAGTTCTTCGAACGGCAGGTACATCTTCGACCCGTCGAGTGCGTCCACCCCGGGAGGATCGGCAGCACCACTCCCGGAGGGCAACTACGATCTGCGGTTCGATGCTGATGGCTATCCGCCGGCCTCCGAACAAATCGTGTACAAGGAGGACAGTGCGGTCAGCGTCGTGTTCGACTACTACACGGTCAGCCTGGCGAAGGATGCCGCCTTCGCTGATTTCAACGAGGTTGAGCTCAGCGGGGGCGCAGCGGTTGCGGGCAAGCCCAAGACGGTGGTCGCTCTCGACGGCGACATGCTTGGCCTCAAAACGACAGTTGCGCAGGGCTACCGCTTTACAGGCTACACCGCCGTCGGGGTGGCGCCTGATTGGGAAGATGGTGATACATCCAAGGCGACGCAAATGATTACAGTGCGGGGCAAGGCGGACATCACGGCACATGTGGAACCCGTCGAGTACTCCGTGACCGTAGAGGGCGGCACGGCTGACAAAGCCACGGCGAGACCGGGTGAGACCGTCACGATCACGGCGAATGCGGCTGAGGCCGGGTACGCCTTCGTCCAGTGGGGGCACGTTGACGGGGTGGACTACACCCAGGCAGACGCCTTTAGCACCACCTTTGCCATGCCCGCGAAGGACGTGACGGTCAAGGCGGTCTTCAAGAGGATCGACCTGGACGCCATCAAAGATCAGACCTACACCGGCGAAGAGATCAAGCCGATCTTTGGCCTGTCCGGCGTGATGCTGGACGGCGTGGATGAGGTCTTCCCCGACCAATACGAACTAACCTACGAGAACAACGTCAACGTGGGCACAGCGACGGTGACCGTGACCTTCAAGGATCCCGTGACCGGGGAGGCGGATTCCCGCCTGGGAACCAAGAGCACGACGTTCAATATTCTTTCCCCCGGAAACTGCATTGTAACCTTTGATTCGAACGGCGGTTCGGGGAATATGGATATGCAGACCATCGCCATCGGCAAGTCGACAGAGCTGGCAGCTAACACCTTTACGAGGGATGGGCACAGTTTTACCGGCTGGAATACGAAAGAAGACGGCACCGGCACATCCTACACGGATGAACAGATTGTCATACTGCCTGTTGGTTCCGAGACTCTTGCTCTCTTTGCCCAGTGGTCAGCGAAAGGCTATTCAATCACAGCTACGCCGAACCCGACTGAGGGCGGCACGGTGACCGGTGCGGGCACGTATAATCACGGCACAACGGCCAGGCTGTCGGCGACGGCAAACGATGGCTATCAATTCGTCAACTGGACAGAGGGCAATGCAGTGGTCAGCAGAGACGCAGCTTACAGCTTCACTGTCACCGGTGCCCGGACGCTGGTTGCAAACTTTGCACCGGCGGAATACAGCATCACCTTTGACACGGATGGCGGGGATACGATTGACCCCATGGCCTACACCGTCGAGAGCACGGATAGACTCCCGACGCCGACAAAGACCGGTTCCACTTTCAGCGGGTGGAAGGTCACCAAAGCGGATGGCAACTGGACTGTGAATGATATGGTTGCTGACGGGACAGCTCTTACAGGCAATTACGGCAATGTCACCCTGACAGCTCAGTGGAAGCAAAACGGGATCAGCGTGGCGGAGATTCCCGACCAGACGTATACGGGCAGTGCCGTCACGCCTACGCTCACCGTTACCGATGCCGTCACGAGCGCAGTCCTTACAACGGATGATTACAATGTCAGCTATCTGCAGAACGGGAAGAATGTTGTGGAGCTGAAGAACGCAGGGGAGTATGTCGTCAGTGTTGCGGGTAAAGGCCACTATGCGGGCCAAACAGCAGAAACGACATTCAAAATAAATCAGGCGGCGAATCCTGCAAAGTTTGAGAATGCTGTCGTGACGGTAAAGAACACGCTTGACCTGAGCGGCAAAGTGAGCGATGCCGAGGGCACGGTGAGCTATGCGATCGCAGATGCGCTGGAAGGCTGCAGCGTCGACGCCGTCACTGGGAACTTCACTTCCGGGGAGAAGTCGGGAGAATGCACGGTGACAGTGACCGTTGCGGGGAATGAGAATTACCTCGGCACAACAGGGAAAATCAGAGTCACCGTGACGGATAAGAAAACCGGAACGCTTGCCGTGAAGCAGGAAGGCACTACCTATGGGCAGCCTCTGCCCGATCCTGTCCATGACGCACCGGCCGGAAGCACGGTAACCGTCTCCTACAGCGGCAGCGGGTACGGCCCGACGGCGGAGAAACCCGCCAAAGCGGGCGAATATACCGTGACGGTCACGGCGGAGACGGCTGACACGATCTTTACCGGGACGGCAGATTTCACCATCCGAAAGGCTGAGTCAAAGGTAACGCTAGAAGTGCATTCTGACGACGAGGTGGCACTTACATCCACCCTTGTATCGATCAATCCGGAAGAAGCGGTGAAAGCGCTCCTGACAGAAGAGGAGTGGGAGGAATATGAAAGCGGGGCCGATGTAAACATCCTGCTTTACGCCAAAAGCATGGAAGCCGCCGCAGTTCCCGCAGAGGACCGCACTGTGCTCACTGCCCGGGCAGATGCCGCCGGTGCCCGGGTCGGGGAATGGATCGACATCAGCCTGTACAAGAAGGTCGGCAGCAGTCCGTCGGTCGAAATCCATCAGACCGGTACGCTGATCTACTTTACCGTTGAGGTGCCTCAGGACCTTCGCAATACCAGCCCCCTTGTGGAGAGGACGTTTTATCTCTACCGCGCCCATGAAGGGACGGTGACGGAGATCGCATCCACGACGGGCACTGTGCTGCAGGGCAGTTCGAATCTGTTCTCCACCTATCTCCTGGCGTACAAAGACAAAGCTGTAGGGGGTGGCGATTATTACTCCACGGGTGAACGGTATACGGCGGTCCCGCCGTCCAACAACCCGCGCACGGGGGATGACAGCCACCTCGCCCTCTGGGGCGCCCTGGCCTGCCTGTCCGCCGCCGGCGTGATCCTGACGGCAAAGAAACGGAAACGCAGAGACTATTAAAAAACGTTTTTACCCGGGCTCTTCTTCGGAAGAGACCCGGGATTTTTCGGTAAACAAAAAAGCGCACGGGCATCGGCAGGTCAGCCCTGCGAAGCCCATGCGCTATGCCTTATCTCTCAACAGCGTCTGCCAGATGACGGATTCTTCCCGGATCAGCCTCTCCAGATCCTCTCCGTACCCGCCCATCAGCAGAAGCATCAGCGCCAGCTCCGTATCTCCGCCCCGCATTGCCCGGCGGACCATTTTCAGCATGGTGACCGAGCGCATATCCGGCATGAGATGGTAATCCTCCGTCAATGCCCTGTATTCATCCTCCTTCTCGCTCATCGGAAGGGAAAGAAGAATCTCCGCCAGTTCTTCCATGTTGTGCGTCCGGTAATACTCCGCTTCTTTTTTCGGCCAGGGAATATCCTGATAAGTCTCCCCATCCCGGATACACTCAATCACGCTGGGTGAAACTCCGTACCGTTTTGCTATGGACCTTACAGAGCTGCCTTCCATCAGATCGACGCGGATCAGCCCGACCTCCAGAGCATCCAGTTTTCTGGTACTGTTCCCGTGCCCTTCAAGCCTTTTCTGCTGAAGGGGAAAGGCAGAATCCGGGCGATCGTCCAGACAGTCCCTGTAGATTTTGCCTTCCCGAATACCGGCTATCGTCCCCTTTGAAATTGCATACTCTCCCGACAGCGCTGCAACCCGCTCTCCCTTTACAAGACGATCCGCAACCTCTCTCACCTGCTCCCGGGTGAGTTTTCTTTTTTCGCTGATTTTACCCGCGTGGGCTTCCCTCAGCCTTCTCACGGTTTCGGGACCGGGAGTTATCCCGGAGTGGTGCAGACGTGAGTGCTCCCTTTTGTTCATCAGCTGAAGATTCTCCAGACGATTGTCATCTTTGATCCCGTTGATATGATGCACGACCTCATCCGGCTCCAGCGGGCGACCGAGGACTTCCTCCATCAGTACGACATGCGCCAGCCTGACCTTTCCGTCTTTTCTCTTTGTCCGATATTCCGAACTGCTCATTCTATATACCCCTCAACAAACGGAAACTCAACTCCACCTCCGTTTTCCGCAGGTGGAGTAGAAACACCCAAAATATGTTCCTGAAAACAGCAAAAGCAAACATATTCCGTCACTTTTTATTCTTCTCCACCTGCTTCACCTACTCCACCCTGAGAAAGCGATATCATCCAGCGCGGAGTACTGCCGACATTCTCACGCCGGCGAACGATAATGCCTTCATGCTCAAGCTCCGACTTTGCGACATCGATTGCCTTTCTGCCGATCCCTGCCGCTTCCAGCGACTCATTCAGCTCCTTCACCGGCATTCTTTTTCCGCCTTTCAGCAGATTCAGGATCATTTCGCGGCAGATCTCTTTCTGCCCGCGCGGCTTCGCAGATTCTTTCGTCCGTTTTCCTTCGTCCGCCACATAATCGGCGAAGCGTTTTTCCGACATCCCGGCAAATTCGATTCTCCCGCCGTCTTTCATGACATACAGCACCGTGCTCTCCTGCTTTGCGTAGGAGTTCTTTTCGTTGCTGATGTACCGGACCCTCTCCCCCGTCTCCAGCCTCATCTCCGTATATGCCGTGTAGATCACACTCCGGGCAATATCCGCCAAATCCGCCGAGCCTGTAAACCGCTGCCGCCAGTCTTCCGTCTTTTTCTTGTTCGTGTGGCATACCAGCAGAAACGCCGTATCATACTCCTGCGCCAGCCGCACAAGATGATCCAGCACCTGCCGGCTCTGCTGGCGCGATGTCATCGAAGATCCGTTCGGGAAGAATGCCTGGATCGGGTCAAAGACCACGAGAGCCGGCCTTTCCCGGTCAATCAGTTCATCCAAGTCCTGCGACTTATATGTGAAACCTGCCAGATGCTCCACATCCACCGTGCCGATGCTCTCCATATTGGCATCATACATCTCGAAATTCTTCTTCAGCCGTTTGGAAGTGGAGTCCTCTTTTGAGAAATAAATGCACGTTGTATTGATCTTCTCAGTCAGCACACCGTTTTTTATATCCAGCACGGCAACATTTCCCGGCCCCGCTTCCCGCTCAACTTCCTCATTGTCCAGCATCGTCGGCAGCCCGGCACTGAGCCTTGAAACCAGATAGCTCCAGAGATTCGTCTTCCCGATTCCGCCATCTCCAACCAGCAGCGTAATCCCGCCTTTCGGAATCCACCGAGGGATCACCCACTGAATCTCCTGCTCCTCGACATCTTCAACCTTCCGGAAATGCTCCAATATACTGCTCTGCATAGTTCTTCAACCTCATCTTTTTATTAACAGCTGTCTGTACACAGTATAGGATATATTAATCTCTCAGAATGCATTTGTCAAGCCGATTTTACAATATTTAGTATTTTATTTTCTTTTTACAACCTCCAAATAACTATATATAGTATTTTTTCAAAAAAAGAGCCTGCACCTCAGACAGACTGTGGTGCAGGCAAGCGAGTTAATTTTTGAGCCTTATCTTTTTTTATACAGAACGAGTTCCGGGTTTATCCCATCCTTCTCATAGGTGCAGACCATGATGAAATCCATATTAGCGATCACACCGAAGCATCGATCCCCGCCGAATTCCGATTCCAGCTGGTTGCCCAGATAGGTTATCTGATCATCCAGGAATTTCACATTGGCTCCATTCGGAAGCCTGTACTCAAGATTCACATACTTCCCGACAAGGGCATTCAGCTTCTCCAGCCTGGGCATACCTTCGATCCGGAGGTCATTGATTTCTTTGATCAGCTGAGCTTTAAATGCCTCAAACTGTCCGCCGTCGCTGAGTTCCTGATATCTCTTCCAGTAATCCAGCTTCGGCAGCGTCTGCTTCAGGTAAGCACGGGCCTGCTCCTCGGAAAAGTTTTCGCTCAGCATGTTCGGGATACATACTGCAATCAGATCATCCATATCACTGTACATGTAAGTCCCGTCTGCATAGCACCACTGGCAATACTCTTCATTGAGGCTCCCGTCTTTTTCCCTGCTGATAATGGAATCCTCAAGAGGCATGCCGCAGCACTGGCAGACAAGCTTTTGCGGTGATCCGAGCAACGTATTGATCGAAACATGAAAAAGCCTGGAAAGCAGTTTCAGCGTCTCGGTGTTCGGCACGGTTTCACCGTTCTCCCACCGCGAAACTGCCTGCCTGGTCACATACACTTTTTCCGCCAGATCATCCTGCGAAAGACCGTTTTTTGTTCTAAGGTCATAGATAATTTCTTTCGTGCACATTTTTATACACCTCCCTGTATTTGATGCAAGTTTACCACAGAGAACCGAATAATGCACGCAACCTGCTGTTGCTATCGATCCTTAAAATAAAAATCCATTTTGCTGAACTCATTTTATCACAGAACAACATCCTGTCAACAACAGATCCGGAGGATAACTATCGATACAGTTCCCACTGCTGTTTTCTTGCTTTCCGCTGCTTATACATAACCTGTTTATCTTGACACATTCTCTTAACCGGTGCTATAATTCTTGTTAGGAAAACCCGGTTAAAAAAGACAAATAACCGGGTAAATGCAGACTTTTGGTGCTGCAAAATATTATAAAGGGGGAATACTTATGAGCAAAGAAATTTCAAGGCGTTCGTTCCTGAAGGGCGTCGCTGCTACAGCAGTTTCTGCGGCAGGGATGGCTCTGATCGGCGGTTCTGCCTTGGCAGATGATGCAGCCGAGAAAACAGCCAGCGCAACAGCCAAAGGCTTCGGTGGAGACGTAACCGTCACCCTTACCGTGAACACCGGCAAGGGCGCCATTACCGGGTGCGAAATCGTCGGAGATTTTGAGACCCCGGGCATCGGCGGACGTGCCGTTGCAGAAATGCCTGCAAAGTATGTCGAAGCCGGAAGCCTCGAAGTCGACGGCATTGCAGGTGCAACCGTTTCTTCGACCGCCATCAAGAATGCAGCAAGCGCTGCATACAACAAAGCAATGGGCATTGTGACAGACGGTGCTATCCACATGGCACCCGGCAAGTACACGGCGGGAGCACTCGGGTACTGGGGCATCTGGGAACTGCCCGTAACGATCACTGTGAACGAAACCTCCATTTTGAAGATCGAAACCCCGGAGGATCGTTTTGCCCATGGTGAAGCAGAAGTTATTCTTCAAAGCGCAAAAGACAAGCTGATTCCGCGTATCATTGAAAGCCAGTCTCTGGAAGTTGACAGCATCGCAGGTGCTACGGCATCCAGCAATGCGATCAAGCTTGCTGTCGACAAGGCTCTGAGAGAAGCTCTTGTGGCCGGCGGCACCGATGAGAGTGCGGTGGAACGTTTCCACAGAGCTCCCGCTGCTGCCGAAAATCTTGAAGTGAAAGAGATCGACACGGATATTCTGGTTGTCGGCATGGGCAACGGCGGCCTGTTTGCCTTCAGAAACGCAATCGAAAAGATACAGGAGATCAACGGCGGCAAACTCTGCAGCGTATTGGCAATCGACAAGGCAGGCAAAGTCGGCGGAAAGTCGGCTCTTGCACATGAATTCAACGCTGTCAACCCTCCGAAGTACAAGGAAATGTTCAACAACGGAGAAGATTTTGTAGATGCCGAAGCCTATAAACAGACATGGCTCAACTTCACCGCAGAACCGGACGGCGTTCAGAGAGCAAAACCCGAGATGATCGAGCTGTTTGTCAAAAAATCCGGTGATACCATTGACTGGCTGTTTGACCGCGGCTGGAGATTCGGCACACTGGATCCGTCCCCGATGGCAGGAGGCGTCGTTTCCTTTAACTCGGTGCTTGCTTCCAATATCGATACCGGTACGTATGAAGACCGCCGTGCCGGGGTGGATAAGTTCTACAAGTCCTTCCTCGCATTCTGTGAGGCAGAAGGCGGCAAGTATATGCTCGAGACCGAGGCCTATGACATCCTGACAGACGGTGACCGTGTAACCGGCGTCAAGGCGCGCAACAATGCAACCGGACAGGAATACATTATCAACTGCAAAGCCCTGATCATGGGCTGCGGCGGTTTTGCTTCCAATCCGGAAATGCTTACAAATCTGCTGGATCCGAAGTACGCAGGCCCGAGAAAGATTCTCGGCACCGGCATGGACGACGGCAAGCTGATGCAGGCTGCCCTGAACATGGGTGCAGGCACATGGAACATCGAAATGAGCCCGAATATCATGCACGTCGGCATCGATCACTGGCTTACAAAGTATCCGGTAGAGCAGCTTGAAGGCACTCTGGACGGACGTACCGGCCGTGTAAAGACCCGCACCCTGAATGATATTCCTCTCGGCCTCGGCATCAGCTCTGACTGCCTGGTCGTCAACCCGAAGGGTGAGCGTTACGTCAATGAGGAAATGCTGATCCGCTTCGGCCTTGTCCTTTCGGAAGACTCCGTCCCGGCATTCAAGGCAGGCACACATTATTATGCCGTTTATTCCAAGGACCGTCTCCAGGATATCGCCGAGAACGGCTTTTCCGCAATTCCCAAGTGGGAAGGCTACTGCTGGCAGGGCGGCACGGCAATGAATACGCCTCTGCCTGAAGTATTCGAATGCCTGGACGCCTGCATTGAAGAAGGCATGGCATTCAAGGGCGATACCATTGAAGATCTGGCAGCACAGCTGGGAATGGATCCTGCCGTTCTGGCCGGAACCGTTGATGCTTACAATGTATGCTGCGCCAGCGGTGAAGATACTGCATTCGGCAAGAAGGCAGAAAATCTGAAGCCCTATAAGGAAGGCCCGTTCTACGCTGTAAAGATGCTGAACGTTACCTTCGGTACCGTCGGCGGCCTGGATGTTGACGAAAATATCCGCGTTCTGAAGGCTGACCACAAGACGCCTTTCGAGGGCTTCTACGCCATCGGCAACGACTCTCACGGTGTCGTGCTTACGCCTATGCACAACTACATCGGCTTTGGCGGTGTCGCTCAGGGCTGGTATGCAACCTCCGGCCTGCTGGCATCCACGCATGCAGTTTCCTATGTAAACGACAACTTTGGCTTTACGGAAGTCAGCCCGGCACTTGTGCAGACTCAGGCTACCTCCAGCACGCATTAAGGCTCTGAAAGCAGTAATACAGTAATTTCTTGAAAAATCCGGCTGTTTCAGGAGCCTGCGCTTTCTGAACAGTCGGATTTTTATAAAAAGGTGGCTGAAATGAATTCCGAAATACCAATGAACCAGGTGACCGGCGATTATTTTGATACTTTCAACACCATCACTGCTCCCGCTCCGCCGGATGTGCTTCAATCCGCAATGGATGAGTGCGTTTTTTACAATAACCTTCTGAGCAAAACGGTTCCCGGCAGCGATGTATGGAAACTGAACCATAACCACGGGGAGCCGATGGAGGTAAACGACCATACCAGAAACATCCTGGAAATGGCGCTGGAGATGTACTGGGCATCGGAAGGCGCATTCAATATCGCTATAGGGCCTGCTATTGCCCTCTGGCATTTTACCGACGGCACCGCTGTGCTTCCGGACCCAGAAAAGATAAAAGAAGCAATTGCCAGGGCAGACTGCTCGCGCATTATTCTGGAAAGGAACACAGTAACCGTCCCGGAAGGGATAGAAATAGATCTGGGCGGCATTGCAAAGGGTTATATCTGCGATTGTATTGCAGACTATCTCAGAGCCCGCGGCGTCACATCCGCGCTTTTAAACTTCGGAGGGAATATCGTTACAATCGGAAACCGGCCGGACGGAGAACCCTGGACAATCGGGCTTCAGCTTCCTTCGGGAGAAAGAGGCAAAGAATTCTGGGCTGCCGTAAAAAGCAGCGACAACACTCTGGTTACAAGCGGCATATATGAAAGAAGTTTCAAACTGAACGGTATAACCTATCATCATATACTGGATCCGCGAACAGGATGGCCGGTACAGAATCATGTCCTGACAGTAACCGCCATTACAAAGAGTTCCCTTTTGGCTGATGCCATTTCGACTGCGCTTTTTGTGCTCGGCCCTGAAAAAGGTCTGGGTCTGGCACAGGAATACGGGGTATCTGCCGTTTATCTTAGAGATGATGGCAAAGTGTTTTATGATCCGAATCTGGACATTGTTTTTGTGAAATAGAGTGCTTTCGGGATTGATTTTTTGCGGGATTTATGGCAGTATTAGTGGCTGAGAAAGGGGGGATGCCTGATGGGAATCACTTTCGGGAAGTTCAAAAAAGCAATAACACTGCTGCTGGCTGTGTGTCTGCTGGCTGTGATTGCTGCACCGGCTTATGCAAAGCTTGAGGGGAAGGCTTATGATCTGCTCAGCGATATCATGTACACTTACAAAACGCAGGGTCCCTCTTCTTATCTGGAAATTCAGCGCCTGGTCGGACAGCTGAAAGAAGTAAACCCGGGACTCGGGAACGCCTGGGGCCAGGTGATGGATATCTGGAATTTTGTCAACACCGAACTGGA
>JAFQZI010000163.1 GCA_017406005.1 Oscillospiraceae bacterium
CAAAAAACAGCCATACGTCATCAGGCAGCTGTCAGTTTGAACCCTCCAGCCGTGTGTGGGTGGGTTTCGACAGAGCGGCTGCCTGTCTTTTAAAAAGGAGTGTATTTATGAATTCGGAAGCAGCCAACAAAAACGAACTCAGCAAAGAGCAGAGACGCGAGCTGCAGATAAACTTTTGGGGGAGTCTTGCACTCACTATCTTTGCTATTGCCTTTATCTTTTTTTCCACGAAAATCCGAAAGATATCTACTGCCAAATGGTATGATTCACCATCGCTCTTTCCGCTTGTTATCGGCGGAGTTCTATTGTTGTTCTGTCTGATCTATCTCTGGCAGAACCGAAAGGGTTTTTCGCTCAGCAGTGAAGACATCCAGGCAATAGCCGCCTATCTGAAAAGTGCCGTCTTTTTCAGGCTGATGGTTTCCATCGCCACCCTGGCGATATACGTTTTTGTACTGCTGGGACTGAAGATCGGCTCCTTTAAGCTCCCGTATGAAGCAGCGACATTTATTTATCTCTTTGTAACGATGACTTTCTTCCGCCCAAAGGGTTATGCCATTTGGAAAATCATCCTCATCAGCTTAGTGCTGAGCGTCTGTATCGGCTATGGCTTCAGCCATTTCGCCAAGATTCCGCTGCCTTAAGGAGGGAGACTATTTCATGCAGTCATTTATGCAAATGATTAATTCCCTGATTGGGCTCATCACACCGCTTAACGTGCTGCTCCTGCTCGCCTCAACCTGCGGAGGCATTTTGATTGGCGCATTGCCGGGTCTTTCCGCCACGATGGGTATTGCACTTCTGACGGGCCTGACATATACCATGTCGCAGGATATGGCGCTGATCGTTCTGCTCGGCATCTATGTCGGCGGCATTTACGGCGGCTCCATTTCTGCCACTCTGATCGGTATCCCTGGCACAGGCAGCGCTGCTGCTACAACGTTGGACGGTTATCCACTGGCAAAGAAAGGATTGGGACGTGAGGCTCTGTCCACTGTCACAATCGCTTCTTTCATAGGCACGCTCATCGGCATGATCTTTCTGGCTTTCCTTACGCCAACACTTCAGGATCTGGCACTCATGTTTGCCAGCCATGAGTATGCATTGCTTGCTATCTTTGGTGTTACGATTTGCGGAACGCTGACCACGGAAGGCAGCCCGCTCAAGGGTTGGATAGCCGGATTCCTGGGACTCGCATTCTCTTGCGTCGGATATGAGCAACTCTACAGTGTGCCTCGCCTGACCTTTGGAAATATCTCCCTTTATTCAGGCATTGCCTTCGTTCCTGCAATGATCGGGCTCTTCGGCCTACCGAACATCTTTGATAACCTGGCGAAAAATACAAAAACAGACTCTGTGGATGTCAGCAATAAAGTCCAGCAAAAAATCAGTGTTCTTAGCATGGTCAAAACGAATTTATTCGGCATCGTTCGCGCAGGCCTCATCGGCACCGGCATCGGAGCAGTCCCTGGTGTCGGCGAAGATGTTGCCGCGTGGCTTTCCTATGACACGGCAAAACGAGCCTCTAAACATCAAGAGGAGTTCGGAAAAGGCAGCTTTGAAGGGATCATCGCCAGCGAATGTGCGAATAATGCGGCGATCGGCGGTGCACTGATTCCGCTGCTCAGCCTTGCGATCCCGGGTTCTCCTCCTTCCGCTGTTTTGCTCGGAGCCCTTCAGCTTCACGGAATTCGTCCCGGTCCTATGCTGACTTTCGATCAGCCCGATTTCATTCCGTACATGGCTGCGCTGCTGCTTCTGGCCAGTTTTATGATGCGATTCTCCGGTTGGGCAATCTGTCAGGTTGCTCCCAAGATCCTGCGTATTCCTTTCTTTATTCTCATGCCGATTGTCGGCGTTCTGTCTATCATCGGTGCGTATGCTCTGAATGTCAATATGTTTGACCTTGTCATCATGTTTGTCTTTGGCATCATCGGCTATATCTTTTCCAAGCTAAAGATTCCCGCTGCGCCGATTGTTCTCGGTCTGATCCTAGGTGGCATGGCAGATTCCAACTTCCGCCGTGCACTGCAGGCTACCCGAGGAAGCTTTACACCGTTCTTTACACGTCCGCTGGCATTACTGGTACTTGCGCTTATCTTCTTTACCATCTTCAGTCAGACACCGCCCTACCAGAAACTGAAAAGTAAACTGACCAGGAAAAAGAAAAGTATGAAGGCTTCTTCTAAGGAACAGTGCGATGAAAATACAGACAGCAATTGACAGAGTCAGCATTGAAGAAATGCTGCGGATCGGTGCATGTGTCAACGGGTACACCGATATAGTAGAGGTTGGAACCTCTCTTATAAAAGATTATGGTATTGCGGCCAGCGTAGGAGCCATGCGGAAGCGTTTCCCTGAAATGACGATCCTGGCTGATATCAAGACCTGTGACGAAGGAGCCTATGAGTTCCGGAAGGTCTACGAAGCTGGTGCGGACATTGCAACAGTCATGGGTTTTTCCTCCGATGTAACCATAAGGGCGTGTGCGGAGGTCGCAGGTGAGTTTAAAAGAGAATACTTTATTGATCTGCTGGAGCTTTCAGACGATCAGATTACGCACCTGACGCAGTTGTTTCCGGATGCAATCTTCGGCATTCATCTTCCCTCCGATCTTGGTGGAGAAGGACTGGCAGAGCTAGTACAAGAAAAGCGCGGTTTGTTAGGTAATGTACACGCTGCGGCCGTGGCAGGCGGCGTCAAGCTGAGCAACATTGCTTTCCTGAAGAACTCATCGGTCGACATTGCGATCGTTGGAGGCGCTATTACAAAGGCAGAAGATATTGGAAAAGCGGCTGCTGCATTTGTCAATGCTGCAAAGGCGTGAAAACAGAAACGGAGGATAACATGATAGAAACACTGGAAGTCATTCTGAAGGAGATCGAAGGCGTTCTTTCCCAGGTGGATGAGGAAGAACTTTCGAAAGTGATGCGTTCATTCTCCAAAGAACGTCGCGTGTTTGTCGACGGTGAGGGTCGTTCCGGCTTTTCCGCAAGGGGCTTCACCATGCGGTTGATGCACATTGGTTACACGGTATACTTTGTCGGAGAAACCATCACGCCTGCACTGCGAGAGGGCGATCTGTTTATCGCGGTCTCAGGTTCCGGGAAAAGTGCAAATGTGTGCAATGACGCAACAAAAGCAAAGAAAATCGGCGCAGAGTTGATTGCAGTTACCTCAAAGGCTGACTCACCGCTTGCACAGGAAGCTGACAAAGTCCTCGTGATCCCAGGGACCGTCAAGGGGGACTCTGGTGCAGGAAGAGCTTCGGTTCAGCTCCTGAGTTCGCTCTTTGATCAGAGTCTGCATATCGTTCTTGATGCTCTCTGTCTGCTTCTCAGCCAGCGGGATCAGACCGCAAATGAAACTGCTACCGGAGCACATTGGTGAACAGCTGAGATATAAAGGCACTCACATCTTCTGCTCGAATAAGGGCTTGAATGGGTTTTGAAATTTGACTGACCTATTTCGAAATCAAGCATACATTGAGCATTGGATTTGAATACAGTAATCGTATGAAAAGATTCCCGGAGCATTACGCTTCTCGGGAATCTTTCTTGTTCCCTCTTACAAAACATTGCAAGATATGCTATAATAATTTCTATAGTAAAGCGCTTACACACACAGTCTGATCAGGAGGGTTTATGAACATCTACGATATTGCAAAGGAAGCCGGTGTTTCCATCGCCACAGTTTCCCGTGTGATTAACAACAAAGGACCGGTAAGCGATAAAACCAGAACAAAAATAGAAGCGATTATGGCCAAAAGCGAGTATCAGCCCAGTGCCATCGCTCGCGGCCTCGCAAGTGGTTCGACTAAGATTATTGCCATTTTTGCCGTTGACGTTCGGGTTCCGCACTATGCCAAGACTTCCTTTATCATGGAACGTCTTCTATCTGACCAAGGGTATATGGTTATCATTTGCAATACTGGAGAAGAGATCTCGGACTGGAGAAGATATCTCTCTCTGATGCGGGAGCGAAATATCGACGGCATCATTCTGACCGGCTCAATCTATAATCGTTTGGAGAAGGATGATATTCTGAACGGTTTCTCGGACATTCCCATCGTTATGGCAAACGGACGAATAAAGCTGCCAAATGTGAAATCTGTATTTGTTGATGAAGGCAGAGGCATCGAACTTGCAACAGAGCACATGTTTTCCCGCGGCCATAAAAAGCTTGCGTATGTGGTGGACAAGGACACGGAATCCGCAGAGCGCAAGAAAAACGGTTTTATTCGCCAGATGGCCATGTTCGGCACGACGGATGCTGTTCAACACGTCTATACAACGCATTATGGGCTGGACGGTGGTGCGAAGATTGCTCTAGAGCTTTACGAAAAGGGCTATAATGGCCTGGTGTTCGGCGAGGACTTAACTGCAGTCGGTGCAATCAATGCATTGCGGGAAAAAGGTATTCAAATTCCAAAGCAGATGGCTGTCTCCGGTTGCAACAATTCGGAATACTCGTTTATCTGCAGTCCGGGCCTTACCTCGGTGAATAATAAAGCGGAGGTGCTGAGCGAGCTGACTGCGCATCTGCTGATTGATCTGTTGAACGAAAAAAAGGAAACTGCAGAAATGATAATTGTCCCAGAACTCGTTGTCCGTGGCAGCACATAAAAAAGAAAAAAGCCGCCTGAGCATTAGGGCGGCTTTTCCTTTGAGTGATACACGAGAGGAGATGGAAAAGGAGATGGAGGTCAATGATTTGTCATCGAATAGTTTCGTATCACTTACTATAGTTAGTATACTTTAATCACGAGAAAATGTCAAGTGTTTTTTAGCCAAAAAATTCGTCGGTTTCAGGCGGCGTCTTCCAAGCTCATCTCAGAGAGGTTTTCTTCGCAGAAAAGATTGATTACGTCTACGACCATCTGCTCGTCGCGGTCAGCGAGGATGCCGGCGGCAAGCCAGTAAGCATAAGGACCGTCATTGTAGAGCATCATGGCTGCCGGATCACTGCCATAACGGAACTCAATATGATAAGTTGTGGCAGGCGTGTCCGGAAGCAGGAAGAAGTATTCGAATTCTCCGGCATCCGCATCATCGGTTTTGTAGAGGTATCCATTCATCATACCTGCAATGGAAGCGGGTTCAACATAAGTATACTCATGGCTGAAGACTGTTTGTCCATTCGCATCGAGGCCAGAAATCGTGTTTCCGTCAAACACAATCTGAGAAACTCCGTTGATAAACAGGCAGTCAAATTGTGCACCTTGTGAGCCATCGCCAAAGGCTTCAACCGCTTCCAGACCGTAGATCGTACCGTTGCAGGCGGCTTTCAGCATTTCCGCTATTTCAGGAGCAGATTCCTCCCCAACAAATGCCGCACAATTATCAAGCCAGAGCTGATCGTATGCTGCATCCGTAATCACAGGAAAGAGTTCGTCATAGGTGCCAGACAGGGCAGAAAGAAGTTCCTCTGCGGTTGAGATCTCAATTACGGAGGTTTCTTCCGCACTGACAAATGCACTTAAACTGAACATCATTGCAAGCACACAAATAATTGCGAGAAATTTCTTCATAATTCTGTCCTCTTCTTTCTTTTTTCTTTTTGTAGATTGATCAGGCTGCAAGAACCGTTTTGCAGGGACTTATTTTGTCGTTAATACACATACCAGAACAAGCACTGCAACAGGAAGCCACACTGTCACCGGCTTACGCCTGATCATATTCCATGCATCCCTGCTGCTCATCTGATACTCCTTCGCTTAAACCAATGCAGCGCCGAGAGCCTTGCAGGCCTGGATGGCTTCATCATCCGGCGCGTCGTTACAGATAACGCTGTCACAAGCCAGAATTACACCGGCTGCCAGGCAGTCTTCTTCCCAGGTGCGCATCCAGTCTCCGCTACCCCATCCGTAGGAACCGAAGAGGGCAACCGATTTACCGGAAAGGCTGTTCTTGACGCTGTCAAACATCGGCTCAAATTCACCATCTTCCAGCTGCTCACTTCCCATGGCCGGGCAACCGAAAGCAAATGCATCGTACTTGCTTACATCATCGGGGCCAAATTCGGATGCAGTAAACAACTCCGCACCGGCACCAGCACCCTGTTTTACCGCATTGGCCATGGCTTCGGTATTTCCTGTGCCGCTCCAATAAACGACTGCAACTTTTTTCATGCTTTTTTCCTTCTTTCTTTTTATATTCAAATCTCTACTGCAAGATCTGCAAGATGACAACCGGATTTCAAATGCCTGCAGTAGGAATCTGTGCATTGCTTATATTTGGAAAAGGTTTGTCGCGCTTTCTCTTCATCACCGTATACTTTCCAATAACCGATGAATTTGTAATTCTGTGCATGATTCCGGATAAAACCTGATACGTCCTCCGGCGGATAACTGAGAAAAAGCCCTACCTCATGAGGAAACTCTTCATTGCCCTGCATCCGCTTCATTAAACGCTTTATACATTTTTCGCAGCATAATCCGGAATAACCAGTATCCTGAAGAATTTCCTGTGCTTTACAATGGCACAATTCTTTTTTGAGAGCGAGCGGACGATATACATACAGGAGAGTTCTTCCATCATGATATCGGAGCGGCAGGACAATCAATCCCCTTGGAACGAAAGCCCGATTCAATCTTCGGATATCTTCCCGCATTTCTTCCTTTGACTCATACTGATACGAAAACATGCTACCGGCTTTGATCCCGGCCAAGGTCGGTGCGCAGCACCGCACAAACAGATCCTCCGACATATCAGTGCGGGAGCTCCTCCAGCACACTCCGCAGAGTGGACACGGAATTGCCAATGGATATAACGATCATGAATCCGCCTCCTTCTTAGGAAGTTAGAGACCTTTAACTACAAAGGATTAAAAAAGCTCGTTCGAAGAGCGCGCTGGTTAGAGATCTATAACTACGAATTGTATATCATATTATTTCGAAGATGTCAACAGATTTTTTGCCGAAAAACTGCTGAGTATATGTCAAGCAGAAGTTAGAAAACGACCATTTTTCTGAAAGACAGAAAAAAGCTGTTGACAAAAGCTATATTACGGTTTATCATATAATCGTTTCGAAACGATGTTATGAATTGAGGGAGTCAAGATGGCAAAGCGGGTAGAAGGACGTTCGGATAAGCTTCTGGAATGCGCCAGGGAGGAATTTCTGGAAATGGGTTTTCAGGAGGCTTCGCTTCGGGTGATAGCAGCAAAAGCGGATACCAGCACCGGCGCAATTTATACCCGTTTCGGAGATAAAGACGGCCTCTTTCATGCGTTGGTTGACGAATCGATGGATGAACTGATTTTATGGATTGAGAAAGGACAGCAGGAATTCTCTCTTAAACCGGGTGAAGAGCAGAAAGAGGATGTGTTTTCCTATAAGCCGGAGGTCTGGGAGCAGTTGGTTGAATATATCTATGAGCACTGGGATGTCTTTCGCCTCCTGGTACGCTGTGCGGATATCAACTGCTACGAGATGATGCTGAATCGTCTGGTAGATATTGAAGTTGAATATACTTATAAGTTTTTAAAATCGACAGATAATGATGCACTATACAACGGAAATCTTACGCCCATGTTGAGCCATATGCTTTCCAATGCATATTACTCGGGTTTGTTTGAAGTTGTCCGTCATGAAATGACAAAAGAAGAAGCCTTCGTATATGTCCGTCAGCTCCGCCGATTTTTTGTACGGGGATGGGCGGATCTGCTTGAATCAAGGCCGGAGTAAAGGCCTTTTTTTATAAAACAGTGTTAGAGATGTTTAACTTATTTGCGGTGTCTCCGCTGCATGGCGTTGACATAGATTATTTTATTATTGGAGGAAGCTTATGAAAATGAGAAAGATGTTATCTTTGCTGATCGCAACATGTGTTTTGCTTTGCACCTGCGCATTTGCGTCTGCCGATGAGGGACTCTTTGCCGGAGGAAACGGAACGGTAGAGAACCCTTATCAGATTGCCACGACAGATCAGTTGCTAGCCTTTGCCGCGAGCGTCAACGACGGAAGTGCCGAGGGCTATGCCGTGCAGTTTGTTGCACTGACGGAGGATCTTGACCTCACCGGGATCAACTGGACTCCGATCGGCAGTATGACGGAGGATTATTCCACCATGTTTCTCGGAACCTTCGACGGACAGGGGCACACCATTTCCAACCTGACGCTGGATATAGATACGCCAATAGTCGGAGCGGGTATTTTCGGGATGAATCTGGGTGAAGTAAAAAATCTCAAAACAGAGAACATTCAGATTCACTGCGCGGATATTTATTCCATGGCGGTCGGCGCGGTAGTCGGTTACAACATGGGCGGTCTCGTACATGATATTGTTCTTACAGGAGAGAATGAGCTCGCGGCTTTCAACGCGATCGGCGGTATCTGCGGCGGATCCACGGGCAGCGTCTTCAACTGCACGGTAGACGGCACAACCGTTGTTGTGCAGGGAGACAACGATTTCTCCTCCGGGCGCATCATTCAGGAGGATGTTGGTGAATGCGGCGGCCTGATCATCGGCGGCAGCTTTGGCGGAACAATGGATAATTGTACTGCTAAAGGCAAGATTATAGCCACCGGGAATGAGCCTGTCGGCCTCGGCGGGATCGGAGGCTGCCTGGAAATGATGGATTCAGTCACCAATTGCACGGCAGATGTGGAGATTGTTTCTGAGAAGGGAGGACACGCTATCGGAGGACTTTGCGGTTACAGCGGAACGCATCATATCGGCGATATCGCCCTTGCAACCGAAGGGGTTATGGCAGTAAATTACCCCGGCATTATTGATAACTGCCATGTCACTGTAAAAATGAATGTACCGGGTGCAACCCATGTCGGGGGCCTTGTAGGAACGGGCCTTTACTACTACGGAGAAGAAACATCCTACAAAATCAGCAACTGCAGCGTCGAGGCGGAAATTATCGGCGCTGTGACTCCGGGAGCTGTCGCAGGCCGTGCCATGGGGAGCCTGATTGAAAGCTGCGATGCCACCGTGACACTGGACGGAAAAGAGCTGAAAGCCCGCATTGGGGAAACATCGACCATGTATGAAAGCGGTGACCAGTTTGAGGAAGAAAATAACGGGGCGGAGGCGGCTGCCGCCTGAACAGGGGAGAGCGCTGCTGTCAATCGTCACAGATACAATAGAAACAGCTCAGAGGATGTGCGGACAATGAAAACCGCACATCTTCTGTTTTTTCGGGAAAAGACACAGGAAATCATGTTTGAGGTATTTAATTTTTGGCTGATACGTGTTATAATGCTTTTAGTTAGATATTCCTAACACTATCCCGGAAAGATTTTTCTTCGGGATAGGCTGTTCGGAAGATAGAAAATACTATTGGAGAAAAAAATGATGAAAAAACGTGTATTTGCCCCGGAGAGGGACGGATTCTGCGGAGCATGGTACCCCATGCCTCATCCGAAGAAGACAGATAAAGCAGTGATTCTTATGCTGGGAGACTCTTCCGAGGATCGCATGGCAGTCTCGGGAGCGAAATGGTTACATCGGCAGGGATGCCACGCTCTGGCCATGTCACCGGATAAAAAGGATTACGGGCATCATAATTACCCTTTGGAACGTTTTGAGAAGGCCATCGAATTTCTGAAATCTCAGGGCTGCGAAAAGATCGGGATTGTCGGTGCGTCGACTACAGGGATGCTGGCGCTAGTTGCCGCATCATACTATCCGGAGATCAGCTTGACGGTTGCCGTTTCACCGCCCGACTTCATTATGGAAGGATTCTATCAGGATGGCCGTGACGGTATGCGCGAGCGGCCGGGTGAAAAAGAATCCTCCGTCTCCTGGCAGGGAAAGCCACTATGTTATCTGCCCTATGCCTATCGGCATCCGGAATACTGGCAGAAAATTATGGAAGAATCGAAAGCCGGTGGTGATAAAATCGCTTCTCGAAAGATGTTCGACGAGTCAGAGCGCCGACATCCTGTTCAGGAGGAAGAAAAGATCAGGGTAGAACGTATACACGGCAAAGTGATCTGCATCGGAGCAGAGGATGATGTTCTCTGGGATACATGCAAGTATATCCGCCGGATGGAGCAGCGACTGTGCAAAACACAGCACGAAAATGAATTTGAAGCGTGGATCTATGAGCACGGGACGCACTTTGCTTTTCCTGAATCCATGCTGAAGTTGATGCTGCCTGTTGGCTCCGGTTTGCTGGTAAGCTTCATGTTCAAGGCAGGGAAGGAGTTTCCGAAGGAATGTCGGGAGACGCGGATCGACATTGACAGAAGACTGCAAAAAGTAATCCGGGAATGGTAGGTTAATATTATGCTGATTGTTCTGCAACTGATTCTCTATTGCCTGCTTTTTACCGTTATGGTGAAAATTGCCGTAATAGGCGGCGCGATTAACGGCTTGTACTTTTATCCGAAACCAGTGCAGGAGAGGGCCATCGAGATCGGGTTGACCGATCGGGAGATCATGGCGAAAAAGAGAAAATGCTTTATGATCCCGTTTTTTCTGGTCATGCTGGCTGCCCTGGTGCTGATTATCAGTGTATGGAACCATGTTTCTGATTTCAAAAAGGCATACCTGCTGGCACTTCTGTTTCTGGAAGTCATGAACTGGTACGATGGAATCGTGATTGACAAGCTCTGGGTGGGATATAGCAAATTCTGGCTTCTGCCCGGCTGTGAAGACATTCCTTACGTTCAGACCTGGAGACAGGTACTGAAAAAGAGGTCAATCCTGACGCTGATCTGGATCGCCGGAGCAGCTATTGTTGCCGGGATTGTCGTGCTGCTGTTTTGAGAGATGAGATCAAAAAATAGAATGGAGAGCAAAGCTGTTGAACGATAATCTGTTCAGTTTCTATAGAACAATACAGTCTACCCCTATGATTACCGCCAGTATTCCGGCTGAATTCGGAGAAGGAATTATCAGCCGTATCAGCACGCCAAAAGAAATGATGGAGGGCAGTGATTTTATGTCTTCCTTTGAGATCGATGACTGCTCTGTTACGGGAACGATCACGGGTGGCAGCAACTATGTAGATGCAGTTGTTGGCGATCCGGCTTGTGCGGTTTCTGTAAACTGTGAAGGTGGAATGACCGTAGTAACAGAAGAATCAGAAGCAGCGGCATAACAAAATGAGGCTGCAAAGAAACAGCCAGCATAAAAACCGAGATTCCACAATTGATGATGGAATCTCGGTTTTTTTAAACTCTGTCGTGGTTTGATTTGATTGTAACAGAACGTAACTCTGATAATACTGATCACAGATAAAACCATTTTAATCTTTTCGGGCAGAATTGTGGCATGCTGCGTTATCAGCCTTGAGAATACACAAAGTATTCCCTGCGGCTTCTGCCTTGCCTGTCGCAATTCTGCTTCGAAAATCTTCTAAAGCGTCTTATCAGTGATCAGTATAAAATACCGTGAAAAAAGAAGTTTAAGGGCTTTAACTTTTGGAAAAGGTGTGTTATAATGAAGTTAGCAGCTATTAACATTGATTAAAGAAGTAAAATCAGAGAAGGAGAAAAGCCGCATGAGTATCCTGAAAAAGTTTTTTAATCAAACAAGAAAGCCGGAAGGTGTGCTGGGTAAGCTGATGCTACGCGGCATGAACAGCGGGCACGCAAAGCTGGCGGACTGGGGATTTGCGCATCTGCCGTCGATCCAACCATTACAGATAGTTGACCTCGGATGCGGGGCGGGCCGCAACGCCGGAGAATTGCTGAAAACGTATCCATCTGCCCATGTGACGGCGGTAGACTATTCTGCACTCTCCGTGGAAAAAGCGAGAGAATACAATAAAAACGGTATCGACGCCGGACGCTGCACAGTACAGCAGGGGGATGTGTCCAATCTGCGGCTTCCGGAAGAGAGCTTTGATCTCGCCACGGCCTTTGAAACAGTCTATTTCTGGCCGGGCCTGGAACACTGCTTCTCTGAGGTGGCAAAGATCCTCAAACCAGAAGGCTGTTTTCTGATCTGCAACGAATCTGACGGTCTTGATGCCACAAGCAAAAGATTTGAAAAGATCATCGAAGGAATGAAAGTTTACAAGGTGGAAGAACTTGAAGCTGCATTGCGGAAAGCCGGATTCTCGGATGTAAGCGTTGACCATCACGGAAAAAAGCCGTGGATCTGTGTGGTCGCAAGGAAATAAACATGAGAAGGGATTCATAATGCAATTTGATGAAATAGGGTTAGAAAACGGGAAAACGCTGATGCTTCTGCCGGGAACATGCTGCAATTATCAGACAAATTTCAGCGCTGTCCTTGACAGGCTTGCCGAGAAATATCACTTGATCTGCGTCAATTATGACGGATTTGACGGCAGCGATACGATTTTCCCCGACATGATTACCGTCACAGAGAAGATCGAGCAATATGTCAAAGAAAACCACGCGGGAAGACTCGACGGCGCAATTGGCTCCTCTTTGGGCAGCAGCTTTGTAGGACAACTGATTCAAAGAGAAAACATCCATCTGGATCACGGCATCTTCGGGAGCCCGGATCTGGACCAGAGCGGAAAAATCAGTGCATGGCTGCAGTCGAAGCTGGTCGTGCCGCTCCTGACGAGTTTTACAAGAAGCGAGAAAAAGCAGAGGAAAAGCAAAGAGAAACTGAAGAGCATGTTTGAGATGAGTGATGAGATGGCAGACAAGTTTATGGCCTGCTTTGCTCAGTTCAGCCCCGAGTCTATCAAGAATGAGTATTACACTGACCTGCTCACCCATCTGAAAGATGATATTCATGTGGAACATACAAAAGTGCATTTTATTTACGCCAATAAAATGGGCGAAAAATATCTGAAGAGATATAAAAAGTATTTTCGTGACCCGGACATCAGAGAATTTGACATGCAGCATGAACAGTGGTTATTCGGCGGGGAGAAGTATACAGCCCCGGTTTTGAAAGCAATTGATGAATTCATGGAAACAGCGGTTTGATGAGAACCACCATAACATAGATGTGGATCACAGTATGAATTGGAGGATAATAGCATAGTACATTTCAGGAGGTGAAAAAGAATTGCTGAAAACGATCCTGTTGGGGACACTGATCCCGTTTGTCGGGACCACTCTTGGCGCGGCATTGGTCTTCCTGCTGAAAAAGCAGATATCAGATGGACTCCAAAAGGTGCTGACCGGATTTGCAGCCGGGGTAATGGTTGCTGCATCATTCTGGAGCCTGCTGCAGCCGGCCCTGGAGAGCAGCACCGCGATGGGGAACTTCGCTTTCGTTCCGGCGGCTGTCGGATTTCTGGCAGGTGTAGGCTTCCTTCTTTTTCTGGATGAAATCACCCCTCATATGCACATGGATCTGCAGCATGAGGGACCAAACAGTAAAATGAAACGAACAACCAAGCTGATTCTTGCGGTAACGCTCCATAATATCCCGGAGGGAATGGCGGTGGGCGTTGTGTATGCCGGATGGCGCAGCGGGCAGCCGGGAATCAGTCAGACAGGCGCACTCGCACTGGCGCTTGGTATCGCTTTGCAGAACTTCCCCGAGGGGGCGATCGTTTCCATGCCACTGCTGGCTGAGGGTATGCCAAAGCGCAGGACTTTCTGGTACGGCGTCCTTTCCGGGGCGGTAGAACCAGTTGCTGCCTGGATTACAATCCTTGCGGCAGGCACTGTGATTCCCATCATGCCGTATCTCCTGGCGTTTGCCGCCGGAGCTATGTTATATGTAATTGTTGAAGAGCTGATTCCTGAGATGTCACAGGGAAAGCATTCAAACAGTGGGACGATCGCTTTTTCATTGGGCTTTGTGCTGATGATGGCTCTTGACGTCGCACTTGGATGAGGCAACAACATAACATCGATTCATACCGATCTCAAACAGATACTAAAGGAGAATATGATATGACGTTATATAAATCCGGGGAAGACTATTTAAAAGCAATACTTGTTCTGACGAACAGGAACGGCTTTGTGCGCTCGATTGATGTGGCAAAATATCTGAAGGTGACCAAACCGAGTGTCAGCCGGGCTATGCGGCTGCTGCAGGAAGGCCAGTTCCTTTCAATGGATGAAAAAAAGAGAGTCTATCTGACAGAGCTCGGCAGGGAAATAGCAGAAGGAATGTATGAGCGTAACCGCATCCTGACAAAAGGATTGATTGCTATCGGCGTGGATCCGGAGACTGCGGAGCAGGATGCCTGCAAAATAGAACACGATCTCAGCAATGCAACTTTTGAAAAGCTGAAAGCACATTGGGAAATGCTTGTTTCAAATTCAGGAATCATATAAACTTGTTCCGGATTTATTATCCGTAACCGGGTCGATCAGATTAGGAGGCGAAAAGATTGAAGTATCCGGGAATGCCAGCAGGGATGTGGATGCTGTTCGCGGCAAGCTTTCGAAGAAAGCTGACAGACGTATTGGGATATGATAAAGCTGCGGCTGCGCAGATTACCAAAGGAGCCCACAGGAAATATCGGGAGCTGATCAGGAAACTGCCGGAGTTTGAGAAGGGCGACCGCTTTCAGATGAATATTGTGAGCTGCGCCATGCTTGCATCCTTTATTCTGAATATGCCGAAGCGGCCGGGCGTGGACGAACTGACGGTCTATTACCGTGATGCTATGATGATCGGCCCTATGAAGCTCTTCTGCCGGTTAGGAGGGAAACAGAAATTCAGCCAGAAGGATGTGGAAGGAATGAAGCAGACCGCTGCGTTCCGTGCAGCGGAACGGAATCCCTATTCCTGGAATATGGAGTTTCTGCCATACCCCGATGGGAGCGGCTATGAAGCACGTTTCTCGAAGTGCGGCATCTGCACCCTGATGAGTGAACTGGGACTCCGGGATCTTATTCCCGCCATGTGCCGACTGGACTATACGATGAGCGAAGCAGGCGGCACGACGGAATTTATAAGGGAGTATACACTTGCCGGCGGCGGGCCATATTGTGACTGCGGATATAAGAAGAAGGAGAGCAAATGAAGTATCATATTGAGAAGAATACCGTGCAGGAGACGCTGATCATTCCGCTTTTCGGACGGCTGGTGTGCTCTGAGCGGTTCCCTGAGCTTTTCTCCGACCCCGAAGCAAAACGTATATGTGACGCGCTGGACTATGATTTTGCCGAGAAGCGGAAGAAAATGGAGTCCCCAGCCGGATTGTTCGGAGCGCTGGAAGTGGCTCAGCGGCAATACGACCTGCGCTGTGAAGTTGAGGCATACCTGCAGGAACACCCTAAGGCTGCCGTGGTCAACCTGGGCTGCGGACTGGACGATACTTTCCGCAAAGCAGACAACGGCCTGTGTCATGGCTATAACCTTGATTTGCCGGATGTAATTCAGGTGCGGAATGAGCTTTTATCGGCAGGAGAGAGGGAGGAAAACATCGCCTGCGATCTGAACGATTTCTCGTGGATGGATGCCGTAGATGCCTCAAACGGTGCAATATTCTTTGCCGCGGGTGTGTTCTATTACTTCAAGACGGAGGAGGTAAAAAGACTGTTTGCCGAAATGGCAGAGCATTTTCCCGGTGCAGTGCTTGTCTTTGACTCCTGCAACGAGCGCGGTGCGAAGCTGATGCGTTCTACATGGCTGAAAGAAGCGGGGATCACCGATGTGAGCGCTTTTTTCTCCCTGGAGGATGAGCGGGAGCTCACAGGCTGGAGCAATCAGTTTGCCTCGGTCACTGCGAAAAGCTATATGCGCGGCTACCGGGATCTGTACAAGAATGTGGGACTGTTTCATAAGCTGATGATTCGTTTTTGTGACAGCCTGGTGAAGATGAAGATCGTCAGGATCACATTTAAGGAGGAAAAGGAATGACGAGACATGAGCAGATTCGAAACGCGTATAAGCTCACCGGAGGAAACGCGAGTTTTTACGACGGAATGATGACCTATTCCACTCTTTCCGGAAAGGCTATGTGCCGCATGGTATGGAACATGGACGGAGAGAAAAATCTCCGCTATATCGAGGAAGCGCTCTCCGGTATCCCGGAAGACTTCAAAGGATCACTACTAGAGGTACCGGTGGGAACCGGCGTGCTGACCATGCCTGTCTATCGGGAACTGCCGGATGCGCAGATTACGTGTCTAGACTATTCTGCGGACATGATGGCTTCTGCAAAGAAGAAGGCCGAAATTGCTGGAATCAGGAATGTGACATTCCGGCAGGGGGATGTAGGGGATTTGCCGTTTGAGGAAGAGACTTTCGACATTGTGCTTTCGATGAACGGTTTCCACGCCTTCCCGGATAAAGAAGCTGCTTACCGTGAAACCTTTCGCGTTTTGAAAAAAGGGGGGACCTTCTGCGGCTGTTTTTATATCCGAGGCGGATGCAAAAGGACTGACTGGTTTATTGAACATCTATATGTTCCCAAGGGGTTCTTTACCCCACCGTTTGAAACTGCGGACAGCCTCACAAAGAGACTCTCCGGGATGTATGAGGACGTACAAGTGAGCACGGTAGAAGGAATCGGCTGTTTTTGCTGCAAAAAGGCTTAAGAGGAGGGAAGAAAAGAAATGTCAAGGAAAGATTCGGACAATCAGAAAAAGTCCATGAGTGCACTATTTCGCGGAAGGGCAATCTTCAAACCGCTGAATACCGGGCGCATCGACGAGCACGTTGCCTGTGTGCGGGAGTGGGTTGCGAATATCTTTTTCTACACAAAGAACGGGACGACTATTATGATCGACGCCGGGTATAACTATGCCCGGCTTCAGGAAAAAATGGGCTGGCTCGACATTGACCCCGCTTCGATCCGGCACATCCTGATCACCCATCAGGACACAGACCATGTAGGCGCACTGGAACCTGACAGCGAGCAGCTGTTCAAAAATGCCACGGTCTATATCGGTGAGATTGAAAACCGTTACCTGACCGGAGAGACGAGGCGCAAGGTCATCCACGGTCTATATAAGCTTCCAATGGTCAGGATCAACAACCAGCGGGTGTTGCTGAAGGACGGTGAAATCTTTTATATTGAGGACATCAAGATAGAATGCCTTCTCGTCCCGGGACATACCTGGGGACATATGGTGTATCTCATCGACGATGAGTACCTGTTCACCGGCGACACGATCTGGTTCGGAGCGGATGGCGGATACAGCTTCATCGCGACACTAGCCGAGGATAATGTACTGGCCGTAAGATCTCTTGAAAAGCTGGAGCACGACCTTCGGGCACGAAATAGAAAGCTCAAGATCATTACCGGGCATACCGGATGGACAGATGACATAGACTTTGCCTTCCTCCACCGCACTGAGCTTTGCAAACCGTTCACAGAAAAGTATACAGATCCTTCAGCGCCATACGACGGTTATGTGGAAGACGATGACACAGAGGAAGGGGCAAGAACGATTCCCCTTGAAAAAGTAAAAACCAAGGCAAAGGAAGAAACAATTACGAGACCGGATTATAAGAACTGGATGCCGAAGGGTATGGTGCTCGGGACACTGGCGGGAAGCGCAGGCTGTTTAGCCCTTTCTGCCGTTTGCGGCTGCAATACGAATCTGATCAAAAATGAAAAGTGCAAAACTGCGGTGAGCGGGGCCTTTCTGCTTTCCGGGATTGCTGCCGGCGGCGCGGCACTGTGGATGGCATCCCTGTATCGCGCTTTTTCCTATAACGGAAAGCGTCAGATGTCCCGGCAAATCATAGAAGGCATTGCCAAATATGTCGAATTACCAAAGGGCGGCATCGGGCTGGACGTTGGCTGCGGAAGCGGCGCACTGACAATCGCCTGTGCCAAACGGAATCCACAAGGAGGCTTTATCGGTATTGACCGCTGGGGCAAGGAGTACGCCTCTTACAACAAACCTCTCTGCGAAGCAAACGCAAGGGCCGAGGGAGTAAACAACGCTGTGTTTTATCAGGGAAATGCCCTGAAACTGGATTTTTCAGATCAAAGCTTTGACGCGGTTACCAGCAACTATGTGTATCACAATATCCCCGGCCGCGATCGACAGGAGATTTTGCTTGAAACTCTGCGGGTCCTGAAAAAAGGAGGCACATTTGCACTTCACGACATCTTTTCCAAAGCCAGGTACGGGGATATGCAGGCCTTCGCAGAAAAGCTTCGAGCCATGGGCTATGAAAAAGTCGAGCTGATCGATACAACAAATGGCATGTTTATGTCCCCCGGTGAGGCAAAGCGAATGGCTCTCTCCGGATCTGCCCTGCTAGTGGGGAAGAAATAGCAAAAAAACAATCTCCGACCTGTAGCTGATACAGATCGGAGATTGTTTTAGCGTTGAAAGTTAACGATGCTCCTGGGCGTGTCTGCGGATGGCGTCGAATGACTCCACACTGAGGTCATGTTCGATTTTGCAGGCGTCTTCGCGGGCAGTCTCCGGGCTGACACCCAGATCAACCAGAAGCTCTGTCAGGAGCTTATGGCGTTCGTACATGCGTTCTGCGATTTCCAGACCAGGTTTCAGCAACACAATCATCCCCGCTGGGTCAAACTCAATATAGCCGCTCTCCCGCAGGCGTTTTGTGGTATAGCTGACACTTGGCTTGGTCACACCCATTTTTTCTGCTACGTCAACAGAACGGATGTAACCTCGCTCTTCCTTCAGCATGAGCATTGCTTCCAGATAATCTTCCGCAGATTCATAAATTGTCATATTCATCACCATTTCAATCATATCACTCAACAAGAAAAAAATCAAGGAAAACAAAAAAGTGGAAGTTAGATATTGACAACTAATGGTAAAGATGTTAAACTGCACACAAGTTAGACAACTCTTCTTATAATAAGTTCTATTTATCTATAATCAAGGAAGGATTACTATGAAAATAGTAAAGCGGAGTCTGCTCGTTCTGATGATAATGGCGTCGCTGTTCTCTACTTTGGCAGGGACAGCGGCATATGCGGAGGAGACGTCTACCCGCTGGGCCGATGCGGCGGATGAGATTGACAAATATCTCGACGCTGCTTTTGAGTATTATCTGGAGGGTGATGCGAAAGCTGCCTACGACAGTGTAAGCAATGCCTATTTCCGTGTTTATGAGACAACAGGCTTTGAGCGACAGACAATGAGCTATGTGTCCGGCAACCGCAAGAACGCAGTGGAAATGCAGTTCTCGACCTGCAAGGCAGCGGTAAAGAAGGACAATACGGATCTCGATACCAAAATCAAGGTGCGATCCGCACTAACCAAGCTCAAAAGCATGATCCGCGAGGACGGCAACAAGCTTGCCACCCTTCAGGGAGGCACCCTCAGTGAGATGAAGTATTATCTTCACGGAGAACTTGTAAATTCAGATCCCTATGCGGATTTTTCCGCTGATCCGGACGCCGCAGCGAAGTATGAAAGCTGGTATGAGGCAGCATCGCTTGTGAAGGAACTGCTGGATACAGCCTATATGGGATATCTGGACAAGGATTTTGAAGCGGCTACAGACAATGTCAATACTGCTTTCTACACAGTCTATGAGGAATCCGGCCTGAGCCACAAAATCTACACAGACCTTTCCTTAAAAGACCGGCAGAAGATGGACACACACTTTACCGCGCTGCGCAGTCTTATCTCGTCTGCATCCGAGAAGTACCAGAAGAACAAATATCGCACCAGCACTGACAGCGCAAAGAACGACATTCTGAAAATGGCTAAGGCGCTGGACGCAAAGGAAGAGGAAGCGAAAGCTGCCGCAGCCGCTGCAGCAGCGGAAGCTCTTGCTGCCCAGATGGAAGAGGAAAGTGCCTCACAGGGAGATCCGCGTCTGCTCACTTTCCTGGGAGCTTTCGGAATCATCGTGCGTGAGGGCCTGGAGGCCATCCTGGTAATTGCCGGCATGATCGCTTACCTCGTAAAGAGCGGAAATCAAAAGACGCTGAAGAACGTGTATATCGGATCTGTCCTCGGCATCGTGATGAGCTTTGTTGCAGCATGGTTCCTCTCCTGGCTGAAACGCGTATGGACCGGAGCCGGACAAAGCCAGGAGGTCATCGAGGGGATTACAGCGCTGATTGCCGTTTGCGTGCTGTTCTACGTCTCGAACTGGATGATCTCGAAGGCGGAGGCCGCCTCCTGGAGCCGTTACATTGACGATAAGGTTCAAAGCTCCGTGGAGACGGGCAGCAGCTTCGCATTAGCCTTTACTGCTTTCCTCAGCGTGTTCCGTGAGGGAGCTGAAGTAGTGCTCTTCTACCAGCCGATGCTGAACGAAGGCAATCCCAGCATGGTCTGGGCAGGCTTCGCCACGGGATGCGTCCTTCTGGTGTTTGTCTATCTCGCAATCACAAAACTGTCGATCAAGCTCCCAATCAAAGTGTTCTTCACGGCAACCAGCATCCTGATGGCCGTGATGTGTGTGAGCTTCCTCGGAGGAGGCATCAAGGAGCTCGCAGAAGGCAACGTCTTCGACCTGACGATGAATGTGCCGGCAATCCCGGAGAACGATGTTATTCAGATCTTCGGCATCTATCCATGGCTGGAGACACTGGTGCCTCAGCTTATTCTCGGAATCATCCTGCTGGTAACTTTCCTCGTAGCGCACTATCGCGGAAAAATGGATGCGCTCCGTGCGGAGCTCACCGCAAAAAACAAGCCTGAAGAGGCTTAATACTGATCACTAATAAAACCATTTAACTCTTTTCGGGCAGAATTGTGCCATGCTGTGTTATCAGCCTTGAGAATACACAAAGTATTCCCTGCGGCTTCTGCCTTGCCTGGCGCAATTCTGCTTCGAAAATCTTTTAAAGCGTCTTATCAGTGATCAGTATAAGAAAACTGCTGTTCCGGACAGTATTCCCCCGCGGTATGCTGTCCCGGCAATAGAACTGCTCTTTAGGGGCAAAGAACATATTCAATAATTGGAGGATCTTCAAATGAAAAAATTTCTCGCAGTTTTGCTGTCTGCTATGATGGTTTTCAGCCTTGGCGCCGTTGCTTTTGCAGAGGAAGAAGCCGGATTCGACGAGTTCGAGCTTGGTGTTGAGGGTGAGCAGGAAGTCGGTTTTATGACGATGAGCATGGTTTACTTCCAGCCTGTTGATATGGCTCCGGTGGAGAGTGCTACCCCGAAAGAGGGCTCCGACCTCCACATCGAAGTTGACCTCACTGCCAATGAAAATCCTTACAGCTTCCCGGTTGATGGTTGGGTTCCCTATCTGAGCATTGATTATGTGATCTACGATCACGAGACCGGCGAAAAAGTTTTGGATGGCTCCATGATGCCGATGGCTGCTTCCGATGGTCCGCACTATGGCAACAACATCGCTCTTAAAGACGGCCTGTATGACATCACCCTCTCCATCAAGAGCCCGGCTGAGAACGGCTATCTGCTCCACGTGGACGATGAGACCGGCGTTGAAGCCGATGAGTTCTGGACTGAGCCCCTTGAGGCCACCTGGACCGAGTGGGAGTTCGTAAAGCAGTGGTAATTACCGCCTGCTACTGAGCCTAAAAACATAAAAATAAAACTGCTGACATGCAATACGCGGGGTATTGTATGTCAGCAGTAAGCACGTTTTTCGGGTTGTCCCTGTTTTCTGTAATGTAGTATCTGGAGGCATGATTCTATGCTGAAATATTTATGGATGGTGACACAGGATCTGTTTCTGCCGGTCACCTTTGTCTCGCTGATGCACGCCGTACTGGGAAGACAGTTCGGCAAAAAAGGCTGGGGATCCAACTGGACCGGTATTTCCCTTGGCATCCTCGCATCAGCAATGCTTGCCTGGTTCAAGAACACTTCAAATCGCATTATTTCAAGCCACTGGAACCATGTGATCTACGGGATTATCATGGGCTTTACGCTGGCTTTTCTCCTGTTTCTGCTGTTATTCGGAAGGAGAAAACGGGAAACAGATTCCGATCCTTTAACTTTCGGAGAATGGCTCCTGTGCCTCGCGGGCGCAGGACTCTCCGCAGCCTGGATTTTCTTCAAGCTGCCCGGCGTGATGGGTTATCCTTTCAATTTCAACACCATGGGCAACGGTTACTGGTCCTGGTATTATATGCAGCGGCTGCTCGGATGGGCGCTTGCTCTGATCCTTTTGGCGATTTATGCGCATCTGCTTTATGAATGCGCATTGCAAATAAAAAAAGCGAAAGTTCCGAGACTGGTACTCGTTCTCGGAACGATGTGGAATGCATTCTACTGTTTCTGCTATTTCTTTGTCCCCTTTGTCAGCCGGGCGAAATGGCTGAAGTGGCCCATAAAATACAGTGCAGAGGAATACGGCTGGATCCGGAAGCTGACGCAGTTTGCTTCTAAGAATTCCATGCTGTTCATCTGGACCGTGGCTGTGCTGGTGCTGATACTGGCAGTGCTGTTCTTTGCGGAAAACACAAAGGTCACGGAGCCCTATGACAATCCTGCACAGCACCGGAAACTCCGGGCAAGGAACCGCCGGCACAGGAGACTCGCAGTCACGACAGCAGTATTCCTTGCGGCGATCGTTCTGATCCTCAGCCTGGTAAAACAGTACGACACCCGTGTCATCGAGCTTTCTCCGCCGGAAACCTACACGGTTGAGGGTGAGGAAATCCTGATCCCGATGGAAACGGTTTCGGACGGACATCTCCATCGGTTTGAGTATCAGACGGAAAACGGTGTAAACATCCGCTGGATCGTTGTAAAGAAGCCGGGTTCCGCAAGCTTTGGCACCGGTTTGGACGCCTGTGAGGTCTGCGGGAACGCGGGTTACTTCGAGCGGAATGGACAGGTTGTGTGCCGCCGCTGCGACGTGGTCATGAACATCAACACCATCGGTTTCAAGGGCGGGTGCAATCCGATTCCTATCAGCTACGAGGTACGGAACGGAAATCTCGTGTTCTCACTCCCGGAGATTCTCGCCGGTGAGCGGGAATTCCGGTAAAGGAGGCTTGAAAACGTATGCTTTTTAAAATGATCCGAGGGGTGCTGTTTCATCAACGAGGGAAAATGATGCTGATTGCTTTCACTATTGCACTCGGCGCTTCTCTTGCAACCGGCATGCTGAACGTTATGATGGATGTCGGCGACAAGGTGAACCAGGAACTCAAAACCTATGGCGCGAACATCGTTGTCAAACCGAAAGATTCGTCTCTGCTTTCCGACATCTATGATATCGGAGAGGACGGAGAAGCGCTGAATGTTTCTTATCTTCGGGAGGAAGATCTCGGGAAAATCAAGACTATATTCTGGGCCTTCAACATCGTAGACTTCACCCCTTTTCTGGACTGTGCGGTAACGCTCCCTGACGGGAACACGGCGAAGGCGGTCGGAACCTGGTTCAATCATCACCTGTCCCTGCCGACCGGAGAAGAACTGGATGCCGGCGTGGTTGGCATGCGCTCCTGGTGGGATGTGACAGAGGGCAAATGGATCGACGAAAAAGATGAGAACGCCAACAGCGAGATTATGGTCGGCACTGTCCTCGCTCAGCAGCAAGGCTGGTCAGCAGGGGACACGGTTACACTCAAAACCGCTCAGGGTTCGAAAGATGTCATGATTGCCGGTATTTATGATGCCGGCGGTGATGAAGACCAGCAGATTTTTACAACCTTAGACCTTGTACAGGAACTTACAGACCGGGAAGGAAAGGTTGCTTCCATTGAGGTCTCGGCGATTACCACGCCGGACAATGACCTCGCCCGCCGCGCAGCCAAAAATCCGCAGGCACTCAGCGGCCGTGACTATGAGACCTGGTATTGCACGGCATATGTCAGTGCTATCTGCTATCAGATTCAGGAAGCAATCCCGAACTCAGTCGCTTCGGCGGTGCGGCAGGTGGCTGAGAGCGAAGGTACAATCCTCGAGAAGACGCAGCTACTGATGATCCTCATCACGGCACTCAGCCTAGTGGGATCTGCTCTCGGCATCTCCAATCTGGTGACAGCCAGCGTCATGGAGCGTGCTCAGGAAATCGGCCTGCTGAAGGCTATCGGGGCAAGAGATCGATCCATCACAGGCGTAATCATTGTGGAGATCCTGATCACCGCGCTGATCGGCGGCATCATCGGATACTTCATGGGTTTCGGCTTCGCCCAGCTGATCGGCCACAGTGTGTTCGGTTCAGCGGTTGAGATGAAGCTGAAAGTTATCCCTATCGTAGCGGCGCTGATTGCGCTGGTCACCATGGCCGGCAGTTTACCTGCCATCCGGATGGTGCTGCGGCTCCGCCCGGCTGAAGTGCTCCACGGTGGGCATTGATAAGGGAGGAGCGGCCATATGACTAAGAGAAAAATGTTCCTGCGGATGATTACCGCTTCGCTCCTGCGCAGACGTTCCCGTATGCTGATTGCGCTGCTGTCCATTGCAATCGGTGCAACGATTCTCTCGGGGCTCGTGACGATCTACTATGATGTGCCCAGACAGATGGGAGCCCAATTCCGCTCTTATGGTGCGAACATGATCCTTCTGGCAAAAGATGGTGAGAGCCTCACAACGGATTCTTTGCAGGAGGTGCTCGGAATGATCCCGGAGGATCAGCTGATCGGTGCGACACCGTACCGCTATGTACGCCTGGACATGACGAGCCGCCAGCAGTCCTTCACAACGGCGGGGACGGATTTTGAACAGGTACAAAAAACAAGCCCATACTTCAGCGTGGAAGGAGAATATCCGCAAGCAGACAAAGAAATCCTTGTCGGAAAGGAAATTGCAGATACCATCGGGGCAAAAGTCGGCAGTTACATCCAGCTGACCTATCGGCCGGTTGTCACAATTCAAGAGAATGCCTCTGACGACTGGGTGCCGGGTGCAAAGCTCAGTGGCAGCGCTGAGGGTTTCAATGCCGGTATTGTCGTTGTTGAGGCAACACTCGATAACGAGGGGAAAATCGCAAGCCTTGATATTGATGCTTCCTCTCAGACGCCGGAGATCGGCGGACAGGTGGAATCGGATAAAAACTTCCAGTCACGTTTCATCGGACAAACACTTCCGGTAACCCTGGGAAAGGATTTGGATGCTATTTCCGGTGCAACCGTATCCTCTCAAGCTGTCGTGGATGCGCTCAACAATGCGCGAAGTACAGAAAAGGGATCTGCTGTCTCGGAACGTTCCGGATACTACAACGTAACCGGCATTCTGGTTACCGGCGGCGAGGAAGAATCTTATATCTACATGAACCTCAGGGATCTCGAAGATCTCACTCAGGACCGGACACTTGATGTCGCGGAACTCAGTATCTCTGCAAATGCCGAACAGCTTGACGCCTATGTCAGTACTATCGATGAATCGGATACAGGGATTATGGCACGGCTCGTCAAGCGTGTGACCCGTTCGGAAACCGCTGTTCTGGGCAAGCTTCAGGCACTGGTTTTCCTTGTGACAGTGGTTGTGCTGCTGCTTACTACGATCTGTGTCTCGACTACAATGATGGCAGTTGTGTCAGAGCGCCGTCGTGAGATTGGCCTCCGCAAGGCTCTCGGCGCACCGGACAGTTCTATCCGGGCAGAGTTTCTGGGTGAAGGTATGTTCCTCGGCGGACTGGGCGGCCTTCTCGGGGCTGCGCTTGGTTTTGTATTTGCCGAGGTTGTGAGTGTAAATGTATTTGGTTCCTCTATCACGTTTCAGCCGCTGTTGCTGCCCGTGACGCTGGTCGTTTCGATGCTGATCGCAGCGGTATCCTGTCTGCTGCCTATCAAACGTGCGGTTGCTATCGATCCGGCACTGGTCCTCAAGGGAGAATAAGTTTAAGGAGAAAGAAATACCATGAGTCTTCTAGAATTAAAGAATGTTTCAAAAATCTACGGAGATTTGAAAGCTCTGGATAATGTGAATATTCATGTGGATAAGGGCGAGTGGGTCGCTATTATGGGGCCTTCGGGCTCGGGCAAGAGCACCATGATGAATATTATCGGATGCATGGACAAGCCAACCGCGGGAGAAGTGCTGCTGGACGGTGTAGATATCTCCAAAGAAAGCAGCAAGGCCCTGACCGACATCCGCCGGGATAAGATAGGCCTCGTCTTTCAGCAGTTTCATATGGTAAACTATCTGACTGCTGTCGAGAATGTCATGGTCAGCCAGTACTACCACTCCATGCCTGATGAGGAAGAAGCACTAGAAGCTCTCGGCCGCGTCGGCCTGCGTGAACGTGCTAAGCATCTGCCGAGCCAGCTCTCCGGCGGTGAGCAGCAGCGCGTCTGTGTGGCCCGCGCACTCATTAACCATCCGGAGCTGATCCTCGCGGATGAACCGACGGGAAATCTGGATGAGGCCAATGAGAATATCGTTCTTGATCTGTTCCGTCAGCTCCATGACGAAGGCACCACACTGATTGTTGTCACGCATGACCCGGAGGTAGCCGAAGCGGCTCAGCGCACTATCGTTCTGGAACACGGCAAAGTTGCGAGAGAAGTAATCAACGAGAATTTCGGTAAATAACGAAAGGGTTTTACTATGAAACGCTTTTCTATCTGTGCATTGTGCAGTTTTGCTCTTTCAGCGGTCATTGCAGCAGGCAGTGTCAGCTTTCTCGGAGCCTGTATCCACGAGGACGGAAGCTTCGGAGCCTGCCACTGGGCCGGCCAGGCACTGTTCGGGATCGGACTTCTTCTCGCGGCAGAGAGCGTTTTCGCCCTGCTTTGCGGAGACAGCCGCATACGACAGGGAATCTACGGCTCGATGCTGCTGACAGCGGTTCTGGGATGCCTGATTCCGGGTACGCTGATCGATCTCTGCCATATGGCGACAATGCGCTGCCGTGCGCTGATGCAGCCTGCCATGATAATTCTCTGCGCGATTACCGGAATGGTATCGCTGATCGGATTTTTCCAGGAACGGAGAAAGGCCGGAAAGCAGGCATGAACATTCGTACGCTTCCGATCAAAAACCTGCTGCGCAGACCCGGACGCACTGTTGCTTTGGCTGCCCTCACGGCGCTGCTGGCACTGTCGGTTTTCGGAGGTTCCATTGTTGTGATGTCGCTGCGGCAAGGGCTGAACAGCCTGGAATCCCGCCTCGGTGCCGACATCATTGTTGTACCGTCTTCAGCACAGTCGAAGGTCAGCTTTCAAAACATGCTGCTGCAGGGGACAACAGGGGCATTTTATATGGATGCAGAGAATCTGGAACGGGTTCGGGAAGTCGAGGGCGTGGAGGTCACCGCTCCGCAGGTGTTCCTCGCATCGCTGAAAGCAGACTGCTGTTCGGTCAAGATCCAGGTTATAGGCTTCGACCCGGAGACGGATTTTTTCGTCCGGCCGTGGATCGAACAAAGCTATTCAATGAATCTGGGCGACCTCGACGTTATGGTCGGCTGCAAGGTCGAAGCAGGCATCGGGGAGACCATCCGTATTTATGATGAGCGCTGCAAAGTGGTCGGGAAACTCGCTGCAACCGGTACCGGACTTGATACCGCGGTCTACTGCAATATGGACACCATGAAAACTCTTTTGAAGGCTGCCGAGGCGAAGGGTGTTTCCCACAAAGTGACGAGTGACCCAAACGATGATGTGATTTCAGCCATCTATGTAAAAGTTAGGGAAGGGTATGACATCAGCCAGGTCAACAGTAAAATCCAAGGGCATACACGCAAATGCAGTGCAGTACGGACCAAGAGCATGCTTACGGATGTGTCTGACAGCCTCGCTGGAATTTCGAATACAATCACGATGCTTATCGTAGCAATCTGGATACTGGCGCTTGTAATCCTGCTGATTGCCTTTGCTATGATAGCCGGGGAGAGAAAGCGGGAGTTTGCAGTGCTCCGTCTGCTGGGAACTTCCCGCTCCATGCTGAGCGGACTGGTTTTGAAGGAATCCGCACTATGCAGCCTGGCGGGCGGCGTGCTGGGTGTTCTGCTTGCCTCTCTCATTGTTTTTCCCTTCACAACACTGATCGAAACAAAGCTCGGCCTGCCCTACTTGCGACCAGCAATGTCATCAGTTCTGCTGTTGGGACTTGGTTCTCTGACGGCGACCGTGATCATTGGGGCGGTGGCTTCCACCTGGGCGTCTTTCCGACTGAGCCGTGTCGATCCGGGGATTGTATTACGGGAGGGAAACTGACATGGTGCTCAAAGCCGAACAGATCAGCAAACGGTATTTCAGAAAGACAGGCGGAGCCAACTACTTCTACGCGGTTAAACCGGTCTCCATGGCATTGGAACCGGGGACGATTACAGTCCTATGCGGGAGAAGCGGTTCAGGAAAGACGACATTGCTTCACATGTTCGCAGGGCTCCTCAGTCCGACCGAGGGGAAAATCCGGCTGGATGATACAGAGCTCTACAGCTTGCCGGACAGGGATCTTTCAAAGCTGCGTAATCGCTCTATCGGTGTTGTACCGCAGTCTCGGAGTGTTCTTGACACCCTGACTGTGATGGAAAACATTCTCCTTCCCACCACGATATACGGGACAGCGGAGCAGCAGAATCTCGCAGAAGAGTGGATAGAGACGCTGAATATCCATCACCTTAAGGATGTGCGAGCAGCAGAGCTCTCCGGCGGAGAACTCCGACGTACAGCAATCGCAAGAACGCTTTGCATGCAACCGCCTGTCATTCTGGCGGATGAACCCACCGGTGATCTTGATGATGAGAACACAGAGCTGGTTTTCCGCTGCTTTCGGAAAGCGGCAGAGGAAAATGCGGCTATCCTGATCGTCAGTCATGAGGCTGATGCTCTGAAAATTGCGGATTGTGCATACAGAATGGACAATGGAGAAATGACCGCGTTAACACTGTAATACGAAGATCGAGAAAGTTCTGATCCATCAGATCTATATATTCATAATCTAAGAAGTCAACAGGAGGAAATGAAAATGTCAACAACCGGTAAAATTGCCTTGTTTCTTGGCGGCACACTCTTTGGATCCGCTGGCTTTAAGATTCTTGGCAGCAAGGATGCAAAAAAAGTCTACACCCATGCCACTGCAGCAGTGTTGCGCTGCAAAGACCAGGTCATGCGTGATGTTGAGACTGTACAGGAGAATTGCTCTGACATTCTGGCCGATGCAAAAGCCATTAATGAAGCCAGAGCTTCTGAAGCAGAAGCAAAGATAATAGAGGATTCCGCAAAAGCCTGATATGAGATTTCAAATCCTGCATGAGAGCAGCGGCCGTGTGCGGCTACGTGCAGATCAGCCGTCTATGAGTATGGATCAGGCGGATCTGCTGGAGGCCTGGCTGCGGGCATTGCCGGGCGTGGATCAGGTAACGGTACACGAGCGTATCTGCGGTGTCATCATCACCTTTCGAGGGGAACGAGAGATACTCTATCGATCGCTTGCGGCATTCTCTTATGAAGAGGCTGCGGAGGAGACGCACATTCTCAGCCGAAACAGCCGGAAAATCAACAGGGAATATAAAGAAAAACTGGTAACACAGGTGCTGTGGCACTACCTGAAAAAGCTTTATCTGCCCATGACGGTTCGTCGTGTATTCAACACCTGCAGAGCAATTCCGCGGATCGGGCGAGCCGTCAAGGTATTGCTGAGCGGAAAGCTGACGGTGGATGTACTGGACGGCGTGGCTATCGGCATCTCCCTGCTGACAGGAGATTTTACCACTGCCGGTTCCGTTCGTTTTCTGCTGTCGCTTGGCGAAACCCTGGACGAATGGACGCGTAAGAAATCGGTGGATGACCTGGCAAAGAGCATGGCACTTCAGGTGGATCAGGTATGGCTGGAGACGGAAAACGGAACACAGATTCTTGTCCCTCTGGAAGATCTGAAGACCGGAGACCGGATCATTATCCATACAGGACATGTCCTGCCAATGGACGGTATTCTGGAAGAGGGAGATGTGATGCTCAACCAGGCTTCCCTCACCGGAGAATCCGTTCCTGTTGCCAAGCGGCCCGGCTCTGCCGTGTATGCTGGCAGCGTTGTGGAAGAAGGCAACTGTATCGTACGCGTGACATGTACGGTCGGAGAAAACCGATATGACCGCATTGTACGCATGATCGAAGAATCCGAACGGCTGAAGTCCGGAGCGGAGAGACGAGCCTATCATTTGGCTGATCGTCTGGTGCCCTGGTGCCTGGGCGGGAGCCTGCTTACCTGGCTCCTCACCGGGGACACAACCCGTGCCGTTTCAGTCCTGATGGTGGACTTCTCCTGTGCGTTGAAGCTCTCCATGCCTCTGAGTGTTCTGTCTGCCATGAGGGAAGCCGGAAGACACAGGATCACTGTAAAGGGCGGAAAAAATCTGGAGAAGTTCAGCGAAACCGATACGATGATCTTTGACAAAACCGGAACCCTGACCAACGCCTGCCCGACGGTTGTGAGTGTAGTGCCTTTTAACGGACAGAGCGAGACGGAAATGCTTCGTGTGGCAGCCTGTCTGGAAGAACACTTCCCCCATTCCGTGGCCAACGCTGTGGTTCGTGCGGCGCAGAAAAAAGACCTCAACCATCAGGAAATGCACAGCGAACCAGAATATGTGGTAGCCCATGGGATCGCCACAAAGATTGACGGGCAGCGAGCAATTATCGGCAGCCGCCATTTTGTTTTTGAGGATGAGGGTACAGTCATCCGCCCGGAGGACCAGGTGTTCTTTGATGCACTCGATCCCGGCCTATCCTGGCTGTATCTGGCAATCGGCGGTGTGCTCTCCGCGGCGATCGGCATTCTCGATCCTCTGCGGCAGGAAGCAAAAGAAACTGTAGAACTGCTGCATCAGGCAGGCATCGGCAAAATCGTCATGCTGACCGGAGACAGCCGAAACACTGCCGCCACAATCGCGCGGCAACTCGGAATCGATGACTATCATGCAGAAGTGTTGCCTGAGGACAAAGCCAGCTACATTAAAGAGGAGCAACGCCAAGGCCATACAGTCGTGATGATCGGTGACGGGATCAACGATGCGCCGGCACTCTCGCTAGCCGATGTAGGGATTGCCATCGGCAGCGGGGCGACCATTGCCCGGGAAGTTGCGGATATCACCATTGCGGCAGAAGATCTGCGGGAACTGGTACTACTTCGTCGGCTCTCGGAGAAGCTGATGCTGCGAATCGGGCGGAACTACCGCTTCGTCATGGGCTTCAACGGGGCCCTGATCCTGCTCGGTGCACTCGGCCTGTTGCCGCCCGCGACATCAGCCTTACTGCATAACAGCTCAACGCTGCTGCTAAGCATGGACTGTCTAACCGATCTGCTTCCGAAATAACAGAATACTCTGCACTCTGTAAAAATCGCCCCGTATGTAACGGGGCGACAAAAAAGACCACTAGTTAGAAATGTTTAACTCAAAAGGATGCTGACTGGCTTCGATCTTTCCCGGGGCCAAGGCTGTAAAAAATCCTTCATAGAAGAAAAAATAAAAGAAGAGGAGACAAAGGGCTATATATGAAAGAGAAAAAACAAAGTGATGTAGCCATCCTGCTGAACTATGCGGGAAGCTATAAAGGCCTTACCTATTTAGGGCTTGGGCTCTCGGCCGTAGCCATGATTCTGGGCATGCTGCCGTATATCTGCATCTGGCTTGTGGCGCGTGACCTCATCGCTGCAGCACCGGATTGGACACAGGCTGCAGGGATCGGACGCTACGGCTGGATGGCCTTCGCTTTCGCCGTTGCCGGCATTGCGGTTTATTTTGCCGCGTTGATGTGCACGCATCTCGCAGCCTTCCGTACAGCTTCCAATATCCGCAAGCAGGGCATGGCTCACCTGATGAAGACGCCGCTGGGTTTCTTCGATTCCAATGCTTCCGGCCTGCTGCGCAACCGCCTCAATGGCGCGGCTTCCGAAACAGAGACATTGCTGGCGCACAATCTGGCGGACGTTGTTGGCAGTATCGCAATGCTTCTTGCCATGCTGGTGCTGATGTTCGTTTTCGACTGGCGCATGGGTGCAGCCTGCCTGTTGGCAGCGGTGGTGTCTATCGCAGCTATGTTCAGCATGATGGGCGGCAAAAACGCCAAGCTCATGGCTGAGTATCAAGCTGCACAGGACGTAATGAGCAAAGCCGGAACGGAATATGTACGCGGCATTCCCGTTGTGAAGGTGTTCCAGCAGACGGTATATTCCTTCAAAGCCTTCAAGCAGGCTATCGAAGATTACAGCGCCAAGGCAGAACATTACCAGGGCGAGGTCTGCAAAGTGCCGCAGGCTCTTAATCTCACAGCGACAGAGGGAGCTTTCGTCTTCCTTGTTCCGGTGGCACTGCTTCTGGCTCCGGCCGCGCTGCGCAACGGTAGTTTTGCTTCCTTCCTGACAGACTTTGTCTTCTATGCAGTCTTCTCCGCCGTTGTCTCCACGGCACTGGCCCGCATCATGTTTGCCGCCAGCGGAATGATGCTGGCGAGTACTGCGCTCTCTCGCATCGCGCAGGTGATGAACGCCCCGACAATGGAAGTTACGAATCATCCCCAGACGCCGAAGGACAACAGTGTAGAATTCAAAGATGTGACCTTTACTTATGACGGGGCTGAATTACCGGCGTTAGATCATGTATCTTTCCGTGTAGAGCCGGGGCAGACCGTGGCACTGGTCGGGCCCTCGGGAGGAGGCAAAACCACGGCTGCCAGCCTCATCCCGCGTTTCTGGGACGTCAGTTCCGGCGCGGTGGAGGTCGGTGGTGTTGACGTGCGACAGACTGACCCCCATGTGCTGATGGATCAGGTGGCCTTCGTATTCCAGAACACACATCTGTTTAAAGCGTCTATTCTCGAAAATGTAATGGCTGCACGCCCGGACGCATCACGGGAAGCAGTCCAGGCTGCACTTTCTGCCGCACAGTGTGATGATATCCTCGAGAAACTACCGAACAGGATGGAAACAATTATCGGGACGGAAGGAACTTACCTCTCCGGCGGTGAGCAGCAGCGAGTAGCCCTTGCCCGAGCTATCCTCAAAGATGCGCCGATTGTTGTTCTGGATGAGGCCACAGCTTTTGCCGATCCGGAGAACGAAGCGCTGATCCAAAAGGCTTTCGCTGTTCTGACGAAAGGACGGACCGTTATTATGATCGCACACCGCCTGTCTACTGTGGTCGGTGCCGATAAGATCATTGTGCTGGATTCCGGGTGTGTCATTGAGCAGGGTACACATGAGGAGCTGCTGAAGGCGGATGGCCTGTATGCCCGTATGTGGGCGGATTACCAACAAGCTGTGAAATGGCGTATCTCTGCAGACGAGGAGGTGAAGTAAGATGTTCGGAAAAGATTTTCAACGCAAATATGCTCTCAGTGAGCAGGGAATAAAAAATGCCAAAGCGGGTACTTTCTGGACGGTCATTGTCAACCTGATCGTGATGGGCGGCATGGGTATCCTATATTTCATGATGCGAGGGTTACTGGCCACTCTGACCGATGGGGCTCCGCTCCCAAACGCTCTCACAATCCTGCTTCTGGTCCTCGTTTTTCTGTTGTTGTCTTTTATCACCCATCTCCAGCAGTACAAGGCAACTTACGGCCTTGTCTATGGCGAAGTGAAAAATATGCGCATCGGTATTGCCGAGCGCCTGCGGAAGCTGCCACTTGGATATTTCGGCAAGCGCGATCTGGCAGACCTCACCGAGACGATCATGGGAGATGTGAATCGGCTGGAGCATGTCTGGTCCCATTGTCTGGGTTATCTCTACGGCTCCTATATCTCCACGGCAATCATCGCCATTATGCTTTTTGTATACAACTGGAAGCTGTCACTTGCCTGCCTTTGGGGCGTCCCGGTAGCATTTGGGCTTCTGTTCGGGAGCCGGAAGCTGGCAAAGCGGCATTCCGAGATCACAAAAGCTGCAGCTGTCACAGTGTCCGACGGAATCCAGGAAACACTGGAGAATATCCGGGAGATCCGAGCAACGAATCAGGAAGGGCGCTTCCTGAAGGCGCTCAATGATAAGATCGATGCCCATGAAAAAACCATGCGCCAGGGTGAATTGTCAACCGGTATTTTTGTCAATGCAGCCAGCGTTATCATGCGCCTGGGCGTGGCGACTACAATCCTGACCGGAACAAGCATGATCCTCTCCGGACAGATTGATTTTCTGGTACTGTTTATGTTCCTGATGGTCATTACCCGAGTTTATGCCCCATTCGATCAGGCGCTTGCGCTGATTGCGGAAATGTTCATGTCACAAATTTCTGCAAGCCGCCTGATGGAGATCTACGATGCCAGAACAGCAGAAGGCGAAGAGAAGTTTAAGCCGGAGGACCACAATATCGTCTTTGAGAATGTCGGCTTTGCTTATGATGATGAGCAGGTTCTGCACGGTGTGAGCTTTACTGCAAAGGAGGGCGAGGTCACTGCACTGGTCGGGCCATCGGGATCAGGCAAGAGCACCTGTGCTCGCCTTGCCGCACGGCTGTGGGATATCGCCGAGGGAACAATCAAGGTCGGCGGTGTGGACATCAGCACCGTCGATCCCGAAGTACTGCTCAGCGATTATTCTATGGTGTTCCAGGATGTGGTACTTTTTGACGATACCGTAATGGAAAATATACGCCTCGGAAAGCATGGAGCAAAAGATGAAGAAGTACTTGCCGCCGCGAAAGCAGCCAATTGCGACGAGTTCGTGGAAAAACTGCCCCAAGGCTATGCAACGCCTATCGGAGAGAACGGTGCGAAACTCTCCGGCGGCGAGCGTCAGCGTATTTCCATCGCCCGTGCACTGCTGAAAAACGCACCGATCGTTTTGCTGGATGAAGCAACGGCTTCACTTGACGTGGAGAATGAAACGAAAGTGCAGGAGGCACTGTCAAGGCTGCTGGCCGGGAAAACCGTGCTGGTCATTGCCCACCGGATGCGTACAGTGGAAGCGGCGGACAAGATTGTTGTCCTCTCGGACGGACAAGTGGCCGAAGAGGGCAGCCCTGCCGATCTTCTGAAAAAAGAGAACAGTATTTTCCGTCATATGGCAGAACTTCAGGCGGATAGTGCAAACTGGTATCTCTAAACAAAGATACATTCTTCATAGTTTAGATTGATTTCGTCTCGCCTGTCTCGCCCCTTTCGCCCTCGGTTTGCGCATGCAGATCGAGGGCGAGACAGAAAAATCAGGTGAGACAGGCAAACTAATACTGATCACTGATAAAACCATTTTAATCTTTTCGGGCAGAATTGTACCATGCTGCGTTATCAGCCTTGAGAATACACAAAGTATTCCCTGCGGCTTCTGCCTTGCCTGGCGCAATTCTGCTTCGAAAACCTTTTAAAGCGTCTTATCAGTGATCAGTATAAAAGATGAGTATTATTTGTTTATGAATCAAAAATATTTTTCTACAAAATCGACGGAGTCTACCGTGAATTCCTTTCCATGAAGGTAATTAAGAATGCCAGCATCGGTAGGGAAGCTGAACTGAAGTTTATAAGAATAGAGAGCCTGGCCTGCTTCGTCATAATTCTTGTTAAAGCGTTCGCTGCCGTATTTTCCATCGCCGAGGAGGGGCCAGCCGGCGTAAGCCATCTGGGCGCGGATCTGATGCGTACGACCGGTGAGCAGGCGGCATTCCACAAGGGAAAGCGGACCTTTGGAACGAAGTGTACGGTACTCCGTGACAGCAGTTTTGGCTCCGGGTTCATTTTTGTTTTTAACATAAACGCGGTTTTTGACGGCATCTTTAAAAAGATAGTTTTCCAGGATACCGGAGGGAGGATCCGGCCGGCCGTGAACAGCGCAGAGATAATACTTTTCGATTTCCCGAAGCTTGATTTTTTCGTTTATAATGCGAAGGGCTTCGGCATTTTTGGCAGCGATAACAATTCCGCCGGTGTTCCGGTCAATGCGGTTGCAGAGAGCAGGGGCAAAAGAATTTTCCTCCCCGGGGCGCCATTCCCCTTTCTGAGCGAGGTAGGCCTGAATGTTTGCAATGAGAGTGTTATAATCCCACTGCCCGGCACTGTGACAGAGAACGCCGGGCTTTTTGTCTGCCAGGAGAATATAGTCATCCTCATAGACGATGGTTACACGGGGCTTGCCAATTTTCAGATAGGAGTTTTCCTCCCGCGGTTTTTCGAAAAACTCATCATTGATATAGAGTTGAATACAGTCACCTTCAGAAAGACGGGTGTCGCGTTTGGCGCCTTTTCCGTTCAACTTGATGCGTTTGAGGCGGATATATTTCTGCAGGAGGGAATCCGGGAGGAGCGGAACCGTTTTTCCGACAAAACGGTCAAGCCGCTGACCGGCATCATTTTTCCCAACGATAAACTCTTTCATGGTGACTCCTTATGGAGAAAAATCTTTGTTTTTTGCATTATACTACGCGATTTTTTTGTTGACAAGTGGCCTTGAGGCTATTATAATATCAAAGCGATTGTGCAAGGAGCGGTTTATGCAGCTTGATGTCAGAAAAATCATAGATATTCCGGGCGCGTCTATTCCGTTTGAATATGAGCTCAGCGGAGATAATCTGGACTTTCCTGCTATCAGTTCCTATAAACAGATGCCGAGAGCACACGGCCGCATTTTTAATGAGGCAGGCGTCCTCCGGATGACGGGTGAGATCGAAGCGGAGCTGGTATACATCTGTGACAGATGTGCGACGACGTTTGAACGATCCAAAACCACAAAAGTGGATGTTGTGCTGGCGGAAAAGGAATCGGAAGAGAATCCTGATCTTTTTGCCCTGAAGGGCGAGACCGTAGATCTGGACGAAGTCCTCAGTTCCTGCTTTATTATGGATATGGACATGAAGATTCTTTGCTCGAAAAAGTGCAAAGGTCTCTGCCCAACCTGCGGTAAAAATCTTAACCTCGGCCCGTGTAAATGCCGAAAAGAACTTGATCCAAGATTTGCTGTACTTGAGCAGCTTTTGGATAAATAAAAATATTGAGCTGCTCAAAACAGCTGAAATGCAGGAGGTGTCAATATGGCAGTCCCGAAGGGAAAAGTATCAAGACAGAGAAGAGATAAGAGAAGATCTTCTACCTGGAAGCTCACGGTTCCGGCTCTCGTAAAGTGCCCCAATTGCGGTGCTTTCGTAATGCCACACCGTGTGTGCAAGGCTTGCGGCAAATACAACGGCCGTCAGGTCCTGACCGTCGAAGAGGAGTAAGCAAGAGTACGGAGGAGATGAAAATCTCCTCCTTTTTCTTATTACACTAATTCCAAAACCTTGCAATCATTATTATAGTAAATGAAGAATAATAAAATCAAAAAACTGGATACGTGTTCACCACTGCAGGGCAGGGCATCGCCAGGAGACTGCCTGATTGCCATAAACGGCAACAGGATTCTTGATGTACTGGACTATAAATTCTATGCATATGACCGACATCTGCATCTTGAACTGCAACGAGAGGACGGAAGCGTCTATTCTCTGCACGTGGAAAAAGATGAGGGCGGAGATCTCGGGCTGGATTTTGAAAGCTACCTGATGGATGCGCCTCGCTCCTGCGCGAACAATTGCGTGTTCTGTTTTATTGATCAGCTCCCGAAAGGGATGCGGCCTACCATGTATTTTAAAGATGACGATGCAAGGCTGAGCTTTCTGCTCGGGAACTATATCACACTAACGAATCTTTCTGAACGAGAGGTTCAGCGTATTGTGGATCTACATGTCAGCCCGGTCAATGTTTCGGTTCATACGACCGACCCCGAGCTGCGATGCAGAATGCTTCGCAACCCGCACGCAGGCAGGGGCCTGGAGATTATGCAGCGATTTGCAAAAGGCGGGATCCAGATGAACTGCCAGATTGTGTGCTGCCCCGGATTGAATGACGGAGAAGAACTGCTGCGGACGATGCGGGATCTGGCGGAGATGTATCCGCAGGTTAGAAGCGTGTCCATCGTGCCGGTAGGGCTCACAAAGTTCCGGGAAGGACTGTACTCGCTGACTCCCTTTACTCCATCTCTGGCGGAAAAGACTATTGATGAGGTAACTGCTTTCGGAGATGAATGCCTGAAACGGTACGGCAGCAGGATCTTTTTCTGCGGAGATGAGCTTTATCTGAAGTGCGGGCGGGAAATCCCGACGGATGCGTTTTATGAGGATTATGTGCAGCTTGAAAACGGTGTAGGAATGCTGCGCCTGATGGAAACGGAATTCTCATCAGCGCTGCGACTGTCCGAAAAACCGGAGAGAGAACAGCGTTTTTCTCTCGCAACAGGGGTTGCCGCAGCACCCTTTTTTCAAAATCTGGTTTGCAATGCACAGAAGAAATATGATACAATAAAAGGACAGGTCTATCCGATCGTCAATGATTTCTTCGGGAAAAGTATTGATGTTTCGGGGCTTATAACCGGCAGAGACCTAGTTGCACAGCTCAAAGGCAGAGATCTCGGTGATCGGCTTTTGATTTCGCACAATATGATCAGGCGGGAAGAACGGGACTTTCTCGATGATGTAACGCTGAGACAAGCTTCTGAGGAGCTTGGAGTGGCGATTTACCCGATTGAGCAGGATGGCTTTGCACTTTGGGATGCAATGTCCGGAGAGGTATTGCCGGAGTTGCCGGAAGCAAAGGAAAAAGAAACAGAAGAAGCTTTTTACAGGTATAATCAGAACAGGTGAAACGATGAACAGACCATTGGTAGCAATTGTAGGAAGACCGAATGTGGGCAAGTCGCTGTTGTTTAACAGGCTTGTCGGACAGAGGCTTTCGATTGTGGAAGATACGCCGGGTGTTACTCGCGACAGACTATATGCCCCCTGCGAATGGGCGGGACGGACGTTCGATATGGTGGACACCGGCGGCATTGAACCGAATACTGACAGTGAAATCCTTGCTTTTATGCGAGAGCAGGCACAAATTGCCATTGACGCGGCAACAGTGATTATTTTTGTAACGGATATCCGGACGGGAGTTACGGCAGCAGACCAGGAGGTCGCAACGATGCTCCTCAGGTCCGGCAAACCGGTGGTGCTGGCTGTGAACAAGGCAGATTCTACGGGGCAAACCGACCCTGCAGTCTATGAGTTTTATTCTCTCGGATTGGGAGACCCGATCCCATGTTCGGCAATGCATGGACACGGAACGGACGAGATTCTGGACGAGTGCCTGAAATATTTCCCCAAGGAAGAAGAGGAAGAAGAGGAGGAAGACCGCATCAAGGTTGCGGTAATCGGCAAGCCGAATGTAGGAAAATCCTCTCTTGTTAATAAAATTCTGGGTGAAAAACGCGTGATTGTAAGCGATGTTGCCGGAACGACACGCGATGCTGTTGACTCGGAATTTGAAAACCAGTATGGCAAATATCTTCTGATTGACACTGCCGGAATCCGCCGAAAGAGCAAGGTGGAAGAGCGTGTAGAACGATTTTCCGTGATGCGGGCACAGCTTGCGATTGAACGTGCAGATGTCTGCCTGATTCTGATCGATGCACGCGACGGCGTAACGGAGCAGGACACCAAAATTGCCGGACTGGCTCATGAGGCGGGAAAAGCGTCGATCATTATTGTCAACAAGTGGGATCTCGTGGAAAAAGAAACCGGAACGATGGAGAAAATGCGCAAGGATATTATGCGTGACCTCTCCTTTATGAGCTATGCTCCGATTCTGTTTATCTCGGCTTTGACAGGGCAAAGGATTGACCGGATTTTTGAGCTGATCAATTTTGTCAATGACCAGACCAGCATGCGCATCACAACGGGTATGCTCAATGATGTGCTAGCCGATGCACAGATGCGTGTTCAGCCTCCTACAGATAAAGGCCGCAGGCTGAAGATATATTACATGACGCAGACAGGCGTACGTCCACCGAGTTTTGTGGTATTCTGCAATAAAAGGGAACTGTTCCACTTTTCCTACCAGAGATATCTGGAGAACCAGATTCGTGCTGTTTTCGGGCTGGAAGGAACACCTATCCGCATGGTGATCCGACAGAAAGGAGATACGGAATGATTGTTTACTGGCTGCTGCTTCTGCCAACGGCACTGATCGCGTATTTGCTTGGCAGCATGAGCACGCTTGTGCTTTCTTCCAATTTTATTTTTCGATACAATCTGCGCCGGCTCGGAAAAGGAAATGATTGGCTGACGAATTTCCGCAGAGTGTACGGAGTAAAAGGCGCTCTGGTGCTGCTGCTCGTTGAGCTGATCAAGGATATTATCCCGATTATCATCGGCGGTGTGCTGATGGGCATCAAGGGACATGCAGCAGTGGGCAGAACTTTTGCGGGTTTCTGCGTTGTAATGGGAAGACTGTGGCCGGTTTATTACAGGCTGCGGGGCAGCCATGCCATTATGCCGCTCATCGTGTCAGCCCTGTTTGCTGATAAATCGCTGGGTGTAGTGCTGATAATTGTTGTGATTGCAGTGCTGGCTGTGACAAAATTCATTTCCCTTTCTGCTATTGCAAGTGCACTCGTGGTAATGGCGGCTTCTTTCCTGATCCTGGAAGACAGACTGTGTATACTCCTTCTGCTGTTCACGGGGCTTGCCGTGCTGATCCGGCATCTGCCCGCACTTAAAAAAATCAGTGAAGGTACCGAAACAAAGATCGACCTGCGGAAGATCGATCTGACGTATAAGTTTGAGAACAAATTCTGATGGCAGGGAAAAAAAGAAAAAACAGAGCAAGGGGAGTGCTTTTGTTTCTGATCCTCTTGCTGGCGGCACTTGGAGTTCTGATTGGAGCTGCGTGGTACCGGTCGGTCATGGCTGAGAAGGAAGCCCTGCAGGAAGAGCTTGCCAAATACCAGATGGAAATCTCCCTGCGCCGCATGACAGAGGCACAAAGAGCAGCAATCGCGGAAGCAGAGGCAGAAGCAAAGGCGGATGAAGAAGCACAGCGCCTGTCGCTGAAAAATGCCTTTCTTGCAAGGAACCGGGAAGAACTGCTGACGCTGGTAAACCCATGGCATGAGCTGGCGGAAACGTATGAGCCGCGCCTGACGGAGATCGGGGACGGAATGCTCTTTGATGAACGTGCTGCCGGTGCGCTCAAACATATGCTGGAAGATGCCAAAGCAGATGGCATCGTTGCAGTGCCGATTTCCGGATACCGGACACGGGAATACCAGCAGGGGCTTTTTGACGACAAGGTTCTGCGGGTACGGGCAAACGGATTTGAAGGAGAGGAAGCCCTGGAGGAGGCAGCGAAAGAAGTTGCCGTGCCGGGCACAAGTGAGCATGAGCTTGGCCTTGCTATGGACATCCTTGATGTCAACAACCCGAACCTGGACTGGTCGCAGGAATGGGCACCTGCGCAGCGCTGGCTGATGGAACATTGCGAGGATTACGGCTTTATTCTTCGATTTCCAAACGGGACTACGGAAAAAACCGGAATTATCTATGAACCGTGGCATTACCGATATGTCGGCCTGTCGGCTGCGAAGAAAATTATGGCTTCCGGCCTGACGCTGGAAGAGTATCTGGAGAAAGAATAACAGGATGCGTTGCCTCGGTGTGAGGCAGCGCATCCTTTTCGTCAATATAGGCAATAGATCAGTCGTCATAGAGGGAATAGCTGATTTCGTCAATCTCAGCATGGACGGTTTCAGGCCAGCTGTACTGGTTCATATAGTCTCCAAGATACTGGTATTTCGATTCCAGCTTGTTCTCCAGCCAGTCATAGAGGTCGCATTCAATTTTATCTTTCGCAATGGCAAGGCTGCCGCGCTGTTTGAGGAGAATGCCGTTGAGCTTCAGTTTCGTGAAGGTATTCTGAAGATCCTGGCGGAGATTGGACAGATAGGAAGATTTTTTCTCCGGGTCGCCGTCATCTTCCCATAGAGTGGCAATGAGCTCTCCGTTGGTTGTCTGCGCCCCGCGGTTGTTGACGAGAATGGCAACAATTTCCTTCGTCTTTGAATATTTGAAAACGACAGGTTCTCCGTCTACAAACAAGTCAAAATTTCCAAAAGTCTGCGCAAAAACGCGCTTATGATTTTTCAGGAGAGCCGGGTGGCGGAGATCGTCCAGCTCGTGGGAGAGCCCATCTTTTGCCACAGGCCTGAGAAGATATCCACTTGCATGCTGAGCCATGGCATCGTATCCGTGGCTGCGATCCTCTGACAGATAGATCAGGTTTATCAGGGGATAAAGCTCCTGCAGGTATTGGCCCAGGTCAATACCGCTAAGCTCAGAGAATTCAACACCGATCAGCGCGAGATCGACTTCTTTGTCTCTGGCAGCTGCCAAAGCAGCCAGGCTGCTTTCAAAACAGAGGAGTTCCGACTCCGGAGAAAGGCCGGTTACTAACTCGGAAAGCTGATGCAGGGCGGCAGAGTTTTCTTCTACGGCAAAAATCGTCATTTTTCGTATCCTCCGAGTGCATCGAGAGAAACCACACGGACTTCCTGATTTTCCCGTTCTTCCTTCGTCATGTGCAGGGGATCAACTGCACCGACAAGAAGCATGTCACCCCCGTTTACAGCAGCGTCACGAAGCGGCCCGGCACTGAGGTCAGAGATAACAAGAGCTGCAAAGCGATCATAATTATCTTCGTCAATGACAGGGAAGTGATGCTGCATGCGATACCAGTGACGGGGATCAAAGCCCATGTTGCCGGTGTGAAGACGATCAGCAGTAGCTTCGACTTCGTCCGGCCCGGCAATCTGCCCGGGAACAGCTCCGATATCGTCACAAAACAGCATGGCGTAGACACGAAGAATCTGATCTCGCACGTTGTATGTTTTTCCGTTGCATTCTACCGTGCTATCCATGATCTTATAATAGTATTCCTGAGCCTCTTCGCTCTCTTCAAAATGAGTAATGGCATCATAAAATGCTCTGTTAATCAATGGATGAGCCATTTTTACACTCCTTTCCGTCAACGGGCAACGCCGATAACACAGTTTTCTCATTTTCTCCGGCTGACAATGCCACTGTACACGAAGAAAGAGAAAAATGCAAGAGCAAACTTTTGTCAGAAGAAAACACAGCCAGATAATTTATAATTTTGCGACGCCATTATACGATTATTTACATACTAAATTATGTTGACTTTATATGGAGATTGTAGTATTTTATAAACCAGTACTGTATCACTAAATTCGTGACAGATCTGTTGCTTTGTGTGACGGATGTGTGACAACCAACGTGATATACTCCGGACACCGAAAGGAAATCAACAGCAAAAGATCAGCAAAAGATAATGTAATTATATTTTTTATGGAGGGAAATATGAAGAACAGAAAAAAACTTTTCAGTTTGCTGCTTGCCGCGGTTATGGTATTTGCTTTAGCAGCAGGCGGAACACAGATGGCAATGGCTGATACTCAGACAGCTGAACAGGCAGATGCAGCCATCAACACCATTTTTGCGACTATGGAATCTTTCAGGCAGGCAGGGACAAGTGCAGCCTGGCGCTATGCCGTGACAGATCTTGACCACAACGGACAGCTTGAACTGGTTGCGGCAGCACTGCATCCGGTTGACCGTTCGAACAACCTGAAGGTGTGGGAGCTCAGTGCAGACAACAGCAGTTTCAGCGAATGCAGGACGATTACTCCCGAGGGAGAATCCTTCCCGGATATCCTGTCCAACAGTGCAGACACTTTCTATGATGCAGGAACTGATACCTGGAATTATGTTTTTCTGGATCACATCATGCTTTCGGAAACGGACGTCTATGACGTAGTTTGTTCCGTGTCCATGAAGAATGGGTCGGTCGGTTTTACACAGCATGCCATTTCCCACACGGAAGTTGTGAACGGGTATATGTCGACAGCCTATATGGACACCAACGGCGTAAATATTTCTCCGGATGCGTATAACGATGCCGGTGTAAACGCATTTGCCGGTGCAGCAAAAAGCAGCACAAACTTTGGGTGGTTCAAGTTTGAGGATGCGACGGATGCGTCTTTCCTGAAAGACAGTTATGCCGTATTTACAGGAGAAAAGGAGCCGGACAAGACGACTTCACCGAAGCCTACCGTAACACCGACGGTGGCTGTCCCGGTACAGACGCAGACACCACAGGCTACGGCTGCTCCGAAGCCAACCACAAACCCTCAGCCAAAACCCACCTATCTTACCATCACGAAGAATCCGACCAATGAAAACCGCAAGACCGGTGATACGGCTCTGTTTGTCGCCAACGCTACGATTTTTGATACGTTGACATGGACGTTCGTAGCTCCAAACGGCGGAGAATACTCTGTGCAGAACTTCCGGAATGTCTTTTCAGGCTCGACAGTTTCGGGTGAGTATTCCACAACGCTTTCGGTCGGCAAAGTTCAGGAGGACATGAACGGCTGGGGAGCCTATTGCACCTTTTATTATAACGGGCAGACAGCACGTACCAGCACAGCTTACATCAATATAACAAACAAAGGCCAGCCGAGTCCGACACAGGATGTCTACGGTTCAACCAGCGGCACGGCTTACGAGGGCGGTGGCGGATACGCTATCAACCTTTCAAACGGCACCCAGGTGTATGTTGACGGGTATAAATGCAGTGTTTCCGGCACCTTCTATGACGGCTGCAGCTGCACGGTTTATTATGTCATCCATCCCAACGGCTCTTACGACATTTATTCTGTCGATATCTACGGCAAAAGCAGCCCGTATGTACCGCCTGCCCCGAAGCCGCAGCCTACTTACGGCTCCATGAGCGGCAGAGCCTACTCAGGCGGCGGTGGATATGCCATCAACCTTTCTAACGGTGCTCAGGTGTATGTTGACTCTTATAAATGCAGCGTTTCCGGCAGCTTCTATGAAGGCTGTGACTGCACTGTTTACTACACGCAGTATTCCGACGGCAGTTATGACATCACCAGTGTGGATATCTACGGAGGAGCTTACGATGGCGGCTGGGCAGGCAGCAACTACTATCAGAATGAGTACGGAACCTATTTCGAGAATTATGACTATACCGGCGAGGTGACAAGCGGAGGAATGATCTATGATGACGACGGGTATGGCGGCGGCTGGGCAGGCAGCTCCACTGTGACCTGCCCGAACTGTGGGATGGAAGTTCAGTCTGCGTATGAAATGTGCCCGTACTGCGGATACCATCTCTGGGGATAAAACCATTCTTCGATAGTCAGAAGAGAAACAGATAAATTGCAAAGACGGGCGTTTCCTCAAAGGAGACGCTCGTCTTTGCAAAAAAAGTATAATTAAGAGACTGTCATTTTTCCTTTTCACACGTATTTTTTTATGCTATACTATACAAAATAGTATGTAAAAGGAGCAGAAGAGATGGAGAATCAGATATTCAGGGAAAAAAGCCTGGAGAGGCTGTCGTCCCCGGAGGAACTGAATGACTATCTGCATGTTACGAACCCGGCAATCTGGGTAGTACTTGCAGCTGTGATTCTCCTGCTGTCAGGTCTTTTAATCTGGAGCAATTTTACTTCAATTGAAAGCAGTGCAGCCGGCACTGCCGTCGCAGAAAAAGGCGTCCTTACGATTATGTTTGAGGATGAGAAGAAAGCGCAGAATATTAAGCCCGGAATGCAAGCAACAGTGGGCGACATCCAGGCAGAGATTTCTTCTGTAACAACCGATGAGAACGGCCGGCGTATAGCAACAGCATCTGCAAATATCCCGGACGGGGTATATGACGTGAAGGTTGGCTATAAAAGTACCCGGATTCTGCAGCTTTTGTTTAACTGACGGGAGGAGTGCCTGTGTCAAAAAAGGTTGTACAGCCCGTCACCCACGGGGTTGCGAAAGTACCTGTGGTAATGCAGATGGAGGCACTGGAATGCGGTGCCGCCTGCCTGGCAATGGTGCTGGCATATTATCAGAAATGGGTGCCGCTGGAACAGGTGCGTGTTGACTGCGGCGTTTCGCGCGACGGATCAAATGCCCTAAATGTCCTGAAAGCGGCACGCAGTTATGGGCTGGATGCGAAAGGCTACCGCCTGGAGCCGGAAACACTTCGAGCGGAAGGGAGCTTCCCATGCATCGTGCACTGGAACTTCAATCACTTTGTAGTTGTTTGCGGTTTCAGAGGGAAGTATGCCTATATCAATGACCCCGCACGCGGCAGTGTAAAGATCACGGCAGAGGAGTTCGACCAATCCTTTACCGGGATCTGTCTGATGTTTGAGCCGACGGACGATTTTCAGGCGGACGGAAAGCGAAAGAGTACGCTTTCCTTTGCCCGCAAACGCCTTGCCGGAGCGGGAGCGGCGGTTGCTTTCGTGATGATAACAACCCTGATCAGCTATCTTTTCGGGATTATCAACCCTGTCTTTTCGCGCTTTTTTATGGACTGGCTGCTCGAAGGGGAAAATAGGGAGCTGCTTATACCGTTCCTGATTCTCCTCGCCTGTGTGGGCGGACTTCAGGTGCTGGTAAGTGCAATACAGGCAGTTTATGCCCTGAAGATTAACGGAAAAATGGCGGTGGTCGGCAGCAGCACCTATATGTGGAAGGTTCTGCACCTGCCTATGAGTTTCTTCTCTCAGCGCATGGCAGGAGATATCCAGATGCGCCAGGAGACAAACGCTTCTATTGCAGGAGTACTTGTTGATACTTTTGCACCGCTGCTGCTGAACGTTGTCATGATGGTTTTCTATCTGGTGGTTATGCTGCGCTACAGTGTAATACTCACGATGGTAGGGCTTGCAACCGTTGTGATTAACGGCCTAATGGGCAGAATCATTTCCGAAAAGCGGGTGAATATCACACGCGTACAGATGCGGGATGCCGGTAAACTGGCCTCAGCCACAGTTTCGGGCATTCAGATGGTAGAAACGATTAAAGCAAGCGGTGCGGAAAACGGTTTTTTTGCCAAATGGGCCGGATATCAGGCATCTGTCAGTGCACAGGCTGTGAAATTTACAAAACTCAATGCCTACCTGGGCATGATCCCGTCCTTCTTTTCCGCGGTAGCCAATTATGCAGTTCTGGTATTGGGTGTTTATTTAGTCATGCAGGGTCAATTCACCCTCGGTATGATTTTCACCTTCCAGGCTTTTCTCTCCTCTTTCCTGAACCCTGCTATGACGATGATTTCTGCAGGGCAGACAATCCAGGAAATGCGGACACAGATGGAACGTGTGGAAGATGTTCTGCAGGTACCGGACGATATGCCCTACTTGGACACTGTGCTTTCGGATGACGGTGACTACAGAAAGCTTTCGGGAGAGATTGAACTGAAGCATGTTACCTTTGGCTATTCTCCTCTGGCAGAACCGTTGATTCGGGACTTTTCCATGACCGTAAAACCCGGTAGCCGTGTAGCATTTGCAGGGATGTCAGGCTCGGGAAAAAGCTCCCTGGCGAAGCTCGTGGCAGGGTTGTACCAGCCATGGAGCGGCGAGATCCTCTTTGACGGGAAACCGATCCGGGAGATCGATCGAAATGTATTTACCGGGTCTCTCGCGGTAGTGGATCAGGACATCATCCTCTTTGAGGGAACAATTGCAGACAACATCAAGATGTGGGATAACTCCATTGAAGATTTTGAAATGATTCTCGCAGCCCGCGATGCACAGATCCATGATGACATTGTCCAGCGGGAAGGCGGATATCAGGGTCGAATCACGGAGGGCGGAAAAGATCTGTCCGGAGGACAACGGCAGCGGCTTGAGATCGCACGCGTGCTGGCACAGGATCCTTCTGTCATTATTATGGATGAAGCGACCAGTGCTCTGGATGCAAAAACAGAATATGAGCTTGTAAAAGCTGTAAAAGAGCGGGGCATTACCTGTATCGTCATTGCGCACAGACTGTCAACCATCCGTGACTGCGACGAAATCATTGTGCTGGATCACGGCAGAGTGGCGGAGCGCGGAACTCATGATGAACTCTACGCAAAAGGCGGATATTATACAGAGCTCATCACGAGTGACTGAGGAAGGAGACAGGCTATGTTCAACTGGTTCGATGAACAGATCCGGCAGAGGAAACGGCATGATCAGGAGCTGTTTGAAGATTCCATACTCCGGATGGCCTCCTCCGTCATCGGGACGAAAAATGCAGGAAGTCTGGCGGATGAGCGCATCGTTACACGAGATGCAATTGACGATATTCTGAAGCATTACCATTATAAACCGGCGGAGATTCCGGATTCGATCAAGAGCACGGAAGATCAGATGAACTTTGCTTTCCGCCCGCACGGAATCATGTATCGGCCGGTAGAGCTGAGCACAGGCTGGCAGAAGGATGCCTTTGGCCCTATGCTTGGCTATCGGAAAGAGGATGGGCGTCCGGTTGCACTGATTCCGAACCCGGTACATGGATACTGGTATAAAGATCCAAACGGGAAAAAAACGCAGGTTACGGGACAAAACGCGGAGGAATTTCAAAAGGAAGCGTTCTGCTTTTACCGTCCGCTCCCACTGAAGGCCATCGGGATTCCGGATCTTATGCTGTATCTGAAAAACTGCCTCAGCGCAGGCGATGTGGTGCTGTTCGTTGCACTGGCGCTGCTGATCGTTCTCACCGGAATCCTGGTTCCGCGATTGACGAAAATGCTGACAGGTTTTGTGCTACCACTCGGAAATGCCACACTGCTGTGGGGCACAGCAGGTTTTTTGATCTGCACGGCACTGTCGTCACAACTATTAACCATGTCACGTGACCTGGCTATGGCCCGGATTGAGACAAAGAGCTCTCTTGCGGTGGAAGCTGCCATGATGCAGCGCCTGCTAAGCCTGCCGGCACCGTTTTTCAGATCCTACAGCGCAGGAGAGTTGTCCAGAAGAAGCCAGGCTGTGAATCAGCTTTGCAGCCTGCTGCTGGGTAGTGTGTTTTCCACAGGAATCACTTCGCTGGCGTCGTTGATCTACATCGGGCAGATCTTCCGCTTTGCCCCGGCGCTTACCACACCTGCACTTTGTGTGATTCTGGCAACGGTGGCAGTATCGCTGATCACGACGCTGACGAAAATGAAGCTGAGCAAACAGCAGATGGAGTACAGCGCAAAGGAAAGCGGATTGAGCTATGCTCTTATTACCGGGGTACAGAAAATCAAACTTGCGGGAGCGGAAAAACGTGCCTTTGCCAAATGGGCTGACGCATATGCCAAAGAAGCGGAGTTGCAATATAACCCACCGCTGTTTCTGAAAATCAATTCCGCGATTCTTACAGCGATCTCACTGGTCGGTACGATTGTTATTTATTTCTTTGCAGTGGAAACGCAAGTTTCCCCTTCCGATTATCTCGCGTTCAGCACAACATACGGAATGGTGATGGGAGCATTTTCTTCCCTTGCCGGAATTGCAGTGTACGTTGCACAAATCAAGCCGATTCTGGAAATGGCGGAGCCAATTCTGAAAGCAGAGCCAGAGGTTTCAGAGGGAAGAGAGATCCTCACAAGGCTTTCCGGCAACATTGAGATGAATAACGTTTCCTTCCGGTACACCGAGCATATGCCGTATGTGATCGATGGGATGAACCTGAAGATCAAAGCCGGCGAATATGTGGCAATTTGCGGAAAATCAGGTGCGGGAAAAAGCAGCCTGATGCGATTGCTTCTCGGGTTTGAAACACCGGAGCGCGGTGCCATCTATTATGACGGGAAGGATATCAATAAAATCGACCTGCGTTCACTGCGGAAAATGATCGGAGCTGTAATACAGGATGGCAGTCTCTTCCAGGGGGATATTTACTCCAATATTGTGATCTCGGCGCCGCAGCTGTCGGTAAAGGATGCCTGGGAGGCGGCAGAAATTGCCGGTATCGCAGATGATATCCAGGCTATGCCGATGGGAATGAACACCATAATCAGTGAAGGGCAGGGCGGCATTTCCGGCGGGCAGAAGCAACGGCTGATGATTGCCCGTGCAATTGCACCGAAACCGAAAATCCTGATGTTTGACGAGGCTACCAGTGCGCTGGACAACAAAACGCAAAAACAGGTGTCGGAGGCGCTGGACAGACTGAAGTGTACCCGCATCGTTATAGCGCATCGGCTTTCGACAATCCGTCACTGTGACAGGATTTTATTCCTCGACGGAGGGAAGATTGCAGAAGACGGCACTTATGAAGAACTGATTGCAAAAGGCGGGCAATTTGCCGAACTGGTAGAACGCCAGCGCCTGGACAAAACAGGAGAAAAAAACGGCGAAGCCGGAGAGAACTCCGATCCTGCCGAAGAATAAAGGAGGTTTAACAATGCAGACGAACAAGCTGCCGGTACGCAACACGGACATCCGGCTTCCCGCTGCGATGAAGATTACAGACGATGTAGCCATACGCCTTGAACTTTCCAGGAAAGACTGGCTTCATCTCCAGCTTCTCGTGGAAGAGACACTTGGAATGGTACGGGCAATGACAGATGGATTTGAAGGAAAATTCTGGCTTGAATATGAAGGCCGTATCTGTTATATTTGTCTTGAAGTGGAAACCAGCATGGATCTGGACCGAAAGGACCAGCTGATAGCGCTTTCCACATCCGGGAAGAATGCCAGCCGAAAAGGATTTATGGGGAAAATTGCAGACATCATAGAAAACAGCCTGCTGTTTTATGATAATGTGGGCATGCTACAGATGCAATACGGAACACAGGTTATCCCCATGGAACCGACCGGGGCAGGTTTTGGCGAAGAAGCAATGGTCATTCCAGTCTGGTCTCTGAATGAATACAAGCAGAATCTTGCTCCCGAGGAAGAAAAGACAGAAAACAGCGAGGCCTGGGATGAGCTGGAAAAATCGATTGTGGCTAAACTGTCTGACGATGTAATTGTCGGAATAAAAAAGAATAAAGCAAGCTTTACCATTGTTAAAAAATTTGAATGATAACAGGAGGAAAGAATCATGTTAGAAATCAGCAAAAAAAAGGAAAACACTGTTCTGGAAGTTGCACTGAAAGGACGGCTTGACACTTCAACATCCCCGGAACTGGAGCAGTTCCTGAAAGACAATCTCACCGGTGTAACGGAACTGGTGATTGATTTGAGCGATCTGGAGTACATCTCTTCTGCCGGACTGCGCGTTCTGCTTTCCGCCCATAAGACGATGGCAAAACAGGGGAGCATGAGGCTTCTGCATGCAAACGAAGTTGTCATGGAAGTATTTGAAGTAACCGGGTTTGTAGATATTCTGAATATTGAGTAATGAAAGAGCTGACAGTTCCCGCTACTATAGAAAATATTGAGACAGTAACAGACTTTGTCAACGGACAGTTGGAAGAAGCAGACTGCCCGATGAAAACGCAGATGCAATTTGATGTAGCGATCGATGAGCTGTTCAGCAACATTGCCCACTATGCTTATGCTCCGGAAACCGGCCTTGCAACTGTACGGGTGAGTCTGGAGAAAGATCCGCCTGCGGCTGTTGTCACTTTTGTGGACAGTGGCCGACCGTATGATCCCCTGGCGAAGAAAGACCCTGATGTTTCGCTTGCCGTGCATGACCGCCCGACAGGTGGGTTGGGCATCTTTCTCGTCAAGAAGATAATGGATAACGTGAGCTATGAGTACAAGGAAGGGCACAATATTTTGCGCATTTATAAAAAATACTGATGTTGTGTGACAGTTGTGTGACATTTCCTGTGCTATACTGTGTCTGCAAACAAAGAGAGAGACCGTTTGCAAAAGTATTATTCAGAAAGGAACAGAAATAGTGGATATGGAAAAAGCAGTACTGAACGATGAGGAACTGGGCAAGATCCAGGGCGGAACGCAGCTCCCTTATGAAATCAAGAGCGGAGATACATTGAGCGAGCTCGCAAAGAAATATCACTGCACGGTTGAAGAGCTCTGCAAGTGGAACAATATCAGAAATGCCAATGAGATTTCGGTAGGCCAGAAACTGGTTATCAAATTCTGAGATTGTTCCCAAATTAGAAAAAGCCTTTGCTCTTTCTGAGCAGAGGCTTTTTCAAAAGCATTTCAGGAGGAACAGCTATGAAGAAGGACACGGATACTGAGCAGATCAGGAAAGAGATGGTGTCTCTTTCCGATGAGGAACTCAGCGCTGTTGCAGGCGGGTTTGACACTTTTCCGGATCAGGACGGTGTTGACAGGCATTCCTGGTTTGTTACACTGATGATGAATCTCCTGCACACGCATCCCAACAGCACAGACCAGGCAGAGAAAGAGAGAAAGCCTTGAAACCCGGCATCCTTAAAAAGGTGCCGGGAATTTCCGGTATTGTCGGGCTTTCGGCTGGTACGGGAATTTTACTGGTGCTGCTGATTAAACTGGGCAGGCCGGGCTGGCTGTTATGGACGAACCTGGTACTGACAGTTTATTTTTCTCTTGTAGTTTTGCTGCTCTGGCGGGCATTCCGGCTGCAGATGAAGAATGATCTGTACTCGTACAATACTATTTTTTATTTTGGGTTTGCCTTATTTATCCTTTCTCTGGCCGGAACGTATTTTTATATCACGATTCACTGCTTCCAAAACCCGCAGAGTTTTCGGGAAAAACAAACAATTTTCACACTGCTGCATTCTGCAAAAAACTACATGCTTTTAACAGCGCCGTTCCTGCTGCTCTTTGCCGGCAGCCTTTTCATCTCTAATATCATGCTGATCCGGCACGAAGGATTCCGGTTTGTAAATTTACTGGGGATACTTCTCTCTTTTCTCCTGGTAGCAGGACAGGTGCTGATTGATTTTCTGGATTATCGGGCGGCTGTTTACGGACAGCAAAGCCTATGGGAAAACCTTGTAATCAACCTGATGGCAGCATTTTATCTTTATTTTGAATGCATGATCATCGGTTCCGCAGTTGCAGATGTGATTGCAGCAAGGGCCCAGGCAGAGAGAGACAGGGATTATCTGATTGTTCTCGGCTGCGGGTTGAAGAAAGATGGTACACCGACACCTTTGCTGAAAGGAAGACTTGATCTTGCTTTGCAGTTCCGGAAAACACAGGTGCAGGAAAATGGAAAAGAAGCTAACTTTGTAGTTTCCGGCGGACAGGGAGCAGATGAAGTTCAGGCAGAGGCAGCATCAATGCAGTCATATCTGCTGGAACAGGGGGTCCCTCAGGGACAGATTCTTTTGGAGGACCGATCCGTCAACACACTGGAAAACATGGCCTTTTCCAAAGAAAAGATCGATGCAGTGCAGGAAAATGCCAAGGTGGCTTTCTTCACCACAAATTATCATGTGTTCCGGGCAGGGTTGAAAGCAAAACAGGCAGAACTGGATGCCACAGGCATGGGAGCACCAACAAAGTGGTATTTCTGGCCAAATGCTGCCGTACGCGAGTATGTCGGATTGCTGACGGAACATCGCGGAAAGCAGGCATGTATCCTGTTCACGGTTGCCGCAGTTTATACTTCGCTGACCATTCTGGCATATACATAAACGTGAACAGAATCATGAAAAACCAGCTATAGGAAATCATTCCCGTAGCTGGTTTTTCTTGCATTGTGATCCGACGGTTATCTCCCTGTAGGAATAAGAAGGGTTGCCCCTTCGGTAATGAGATCGGGATTGCCGATGCGATTGAGCTTCTGCAGTGCAGATACCGTGGTGTGATAGCGCAGAGCAATGGCACTGAGGGTGTCACCGCGCTTCACAACATAGGTTGTCGTGTAAGCCGGAGAATAGACAGGCTGCGGTTTGGCCTCCTCACCGACAGGGGTAGCGAGAACACCGCCGGAAACCTTCAGCAGTTCGAAATCATCAAGCGGTTCTCCATCTACTTTCGGCTTGAGAGTGGAATTATCGGGAACATTGATCGTTGTTCTTACTACCGTTGCGCCGCCTGTTACAGCGTCCAGTACCTGATCTTCCAGATTGTTCTTTGTGATATCATTCGCCATGAGTCGCACCTCCAAAAATGTTTTTATTATTATAACATAGCTGATTCGAGAAATCTGCACCTAATTGTAACAATTTTTTAAATTTCAGAAATCTTTTTTTGTTTCAGTGCGGATTTCTTAAAAACAAATACAGTTTAGCACATAGAGTATCACACAACTGTCACACAAGACAGAAATGCTTGCAATGACGGTTCGTTTACGGTAAAATGATCCTGCAAATCAAGTTCCGATCGAAATAAACAAAATCGGAAGGATAGAAAGGAAAATCTATGGATCCTAACGAATACAGCTGGAAGCGCCCGGATCCGCAGCCGCAACCGCCGCGGCAGGAGAAACCGAAGAAACCTCCGCTTCGGTTTAAGCCGGTTCTGATTCCTGTGATAGCAGTAGTTCTGCTGATTGCCTCCATCCTCTTCAATTCTTTTTATGAGCTTCAGGAAGACGAATTTGCCGTTATTACAACGCTTGGGAAACCGTCTGTTGTGTCAACATCCGGGTTAAAGTTCAAGTGGCCGTTTATCCAGCAGAAAACACTGGTCTCCAAGGCAACAAAAGGATTTGCCATCGGATATGATATCCGGACGGGAAATTCCATCCCCACAGAATCCGTCATGATCACGGTAGACTACAATTTCGTCAACGTTGATTTCTATGTGGAATACCGCGTGACGGATCCGGTAAAGTATCTGTATAACTCGGCAGACCCGGTCGGGATTTTGAAAATGCTATGCCAGTCGTATATCCGAGACACGATCGGCCTCTATAAGGTGGACGATGTGATTACGACGGGGAAAAGCGAAATCCAGGCGGCAATCAAGGATAAAATCCTTGCCCGTCTGGAACAGGAAGATCTCGGCATTACACTGGTGAACATCACCATTCAGGATGCTGAACCGCCAACGTCTAAAGTGCAGGAAGCATTCAAAGCTGTGGAAACAGCAAAACAGGATGCAGAGACGGCGACCAACAACGCCAATAAATATGCCAATGAAGTTCTGCCTGCTGCACAGGCGGATGCCGATGAGGTGCTGCAAAAAGCAGAGGCTTATAAGACTTCACGCATCAATGAAGCAAACGGGCAGGCATCGAGATTCCAGAAACTGTATGAGGAATATGCAAAGTATCCCGAAATTACAAGGCAGAGGCTCTTTTATGAAACGGTTTCAGATATCTTCCCGGAGATGAAGATTGTTATTACCGGGAAAGACGGTGCGGAAATGACAACCGTTCTGCCGCTGGATGATTTCATGCAGACCGGAAAGGAGGATGGAAAGCAATGAATTTTACTGCGGATAAGAAACCAATCAGCCGGATTCTCATAATTGCAGCGGTTCTTGTGATTTTGCTGATCCTCTTCGGGTCAATGTATATTATACATCAGAATGAATACGGTATTGTCTGGCAGTTCGGAGCCGTAAACAGCGTCAGAAGTGAGCCGGGGCTTTACTTCAAGATGCCGTTTGTACAGTCGGTTTCCACGCTGCCGAAGACGGAGCTCCTCTATGACCTCCCGATCAGTGACGTCATCACCGGAGACAAGCATTCTATGGTGCTTGATTCCTTTGCGCTATGGCGCATCAGTGATCCGAGGCTTTTCATTGAGTCACTTTCTGGGAGTGTTGCCAATGCGGAAAGCCGTATCAATGCAATTATATATAATGCACTCAAAACAGTGATCTCTTCCCAGAAACAGGAGACGATCATCTCCGGCCGTGACGGCCGGGTGGTGAAGCTGGTTATGGAAAATATCGGCAATAATTTTGACCGGTACGGGATCGAAATTCTCGCAGTCGAGACGAAGACGCTGGATCTTCCGGATGATAACAAAGATGCTGTTTATACACGCATGATTTCCGAGAGAAACAATATTGCAGCCTCCTATACTGCAGAAGGCAACGCTGAAGCAAAACGTATCCGCAATGAGGCAGACAAAAAGGTGATGATCACCCTTTCGGAAGCGAATGCCCGTGCAGCGGAACTGCGCGCGGAAGGAGACGCGGAATACATGCGGATTCTGGCGGATGTGTATGATTCTGAAGAAGAAGCAGACTTCTACACGTATATGATTGCGCTGGATGCTCTGGCAAAATCGATGACAGGGGCTGAGAAGACGCTTATTTTGGATGCTGACAGCCCGATTGCAAAGCTGTTTTATTAATTACTAAACGAAGGAATGACGGGAATGGAGAATACAGCCTTTAAAACAGCCCTCGTCCAGATTCGAACGGAACTTGACCAGGAACAAACCATGGAAAAGGCCGGGCGGATGGTACGGGAAGCAGCAGAAAACGGTGCTCAGGTTGTCTGCCTTCCGGAGATGTTCAATTGCCCTTATTCCGGCAAGTATTTCAAAACGGTTGCTGTACGAGGCCACGAAGACAGTGTGAGAGCAATGGCTGCCTGGGCAAAAGAAAACCAGATTGTGCTGATCGGCGGATCTGTTCCGGAGACGGAAGATGACAGGATCTATAACACCTGCTTTGTTTTCAATGAGAATGGCGACCAGATTGCAAGACACCGGAAAGTGCATCTCTTTGATGTTGATATCCCGGGGATGCGTTTTAAAGAATCCGACACGTTTGCACCCGGTGAGGATATCACGGTGTTTGACACCCGATATGGACGATTTGGCGTGGCGATCTGTTTTGACGTACGTTTCCCCGAACTCTTCCGGGCTATGGCAAAGCGCGGAGCGAAAATGATTTTTCTGCCGGCGCAGTTCAATATGAAAACAGGCCCTGCGCACTGGGAACTGTCGCTGCGTATGCGTGCTGTAGACAACGAAGTGTTCTTCGCCGGGGCTTCTTCCGCAAGGTACGAGGGATTTTCTTATGAATGCTGGGGGCATTCTACGGTTGTTGACCCGTTTGGCACGGTGCTGGCCTCCTGTGATGAAAAAGAGCAGATTATCTACGCGGATATCGATCTGGAGCGAACGGATATCGTCCGTGCCCAGCTGCCAACATTCAACTGCCTGCGGGAAGAACTTTATGCCGTAGCAAAATAAGAATGGCGGAAATGAAGAAAAAGGATCTCATTGTGATACTGGCGGTTCTGCTGCTTGCTGTGATTCTGTTGGTCTATGGGCTTTCCATGCGCACAACACAGCAGAACCCGGAAAAACCTGTGGAGACTGCGCAGCCCTTTCCATCCGCGGAGGGTTCTTCTGAAGGAGAGGCGGAAATGAATGCTTCTCCCAGCTATTCTGAGAAGACAAGAGCTGCAGCAGAAGCTTATCTCAGAGAATATCCGGCAGAGTCGTACCTGATACTGACGACAAACGGCGGCATATCCTCTCCAATCCCTCTGAACGAAGAGAATTCTTTCCGGGTCAGACAGGGTGATGGCAGTGAGAATGTTGTCCACATCGGGAAGAATTCCTTTTATATGGAATCTTCCAACTGTGACAACCAGAACTGTGTGGGTGAGGGTGAAGTAACGCTGGAGAACAGGGACAGCAGAATCCTGTACAACATGGTAATCTGCCTTCCGCACCAGCTAACGCTTGAACTGCTGACGCCCGAAGAAACAGAAGAGAGGCTTTTGCAGCTCTATGCCGCACAGGAGGCATACCAGGCAGAGGTGGAAGCGTATCTTGCAGAACATCCGGAAGAAGCCGCGGCTGCCGGGGCACAGGCGGAGGGTGAACATGAAAACGAGTAGAGCCACACGCCGCCTTACAGTTTCCGCACTGCTTGTCACGGTGATGCTGATGCTGGGTTACCTGGAAAACCTTGTGCCGACCGGTGTGCCGGGAATCAAACTCGGCCTGAGCAACAGTGTCCTGCTTCTTGCCATTTACTGGCTGGGGATCCCCACGGCCTTTACCCTTATGATTGTGAAAGTGGTTCTATCAGGATTCCTGTTTTCCGGTGTTAATGCAATGATGTATGCGTTTGCCGGCGGGCTGCTGAGCATGATTGTGATGTCGGTGCTTTATAAGATGAAAGGGTTCTCTCCGATCACGATTGCCATGGCAGGGGCAGTTTTTCACAATGTCGGCCAGGTTGGGCTTGCGATGGTGATTCTGGAAACAGACCGGCTTGTTTACTACATGGCAATTCTGATGCTGGCCGGGCTTGTAACCGGGTTTGTGACAGGCACCGTGACGACACTGCTGATGAAACGACTTCCGGCGAGCATGAAACCCGAAAACTGGAACCAATAAAGAAAAAACTCTCTGACAGATCATTCTGTAGAGAGTTTTTCCATAACCCGCTTCCCACGGGTTATACTTTCTTGTGCTTTACAACAGTTCCTGTGCGACCAAGACCATATCGAACGTGGCGATGGTTTCCGGGCTGACAGGGCAATCTTCGCACTGCCAGCTGCTCAGTACAGCTCCGTCGGAAGCCCAGATCTGGGGGAGGGGGCCAAGTGCCTCACCGGCTGGCGCATAACGTTTCTGTGCCACTTTTCCGTCTACCATGAAGATGAGCGTATAAATGACATTGTCTGATTCTTCTTCAGAGGAGGACTCCGATGCAAAGACATAGCCCGGAAAAATCAGAAAAATCTGAAGAAACATAGCGAGAGCCAGAAGGAATGAAAGTGGTCTGTTCTTTTTCATCTGTTTTCCTCTTTCCTGCTGCAGAGCAGCAATTGTATTTTTGTTTTTGAAGCAGAAAACGCCAAAGGCAGTCTGCTTCCATATTTCTGCACTCATTATAACAGCAACCGGTTTCACAGCCGGTTACATGCAGGTAATTTTGGCAGTTGAAGTAAAACTTGTGCTCCAGATAAAGAAGGATGGGAAAAGATGGCAAATTACAGCCTGCTATTATCCTATCCGTAAATAAAAAACCCTCTTCCTCTTGCATGATTATCGCAGAGGGAGGGGGATTTTTTCAAATCAGGTTTTCGTTAACAGCGGATTAGGCGATCGCGTTGAGGAAACCTTTTATGGCACCGGCACCGGCATATTTGTCATAACTGCCGTCGTCTTTGAACACAAGGAGAGTCGGAGCCTGTTTGACACCGTAAGAGGTGGCAAGATCGGCATTTTCGTTGGCAAGAAGTGCTTCATAGGGGAAGCCAGCCTTATCCAGATAACTAATCGCGATACGGCAATTGGGGCATGTGGCTGTCTTAAACAGGATGGCTTTGCGCTTCCCTTCCTCTGAAGGGACTTCAGCAGCGGGAGCAGGAGCTTCCTGTGCAGGACTGGATCTGGAAAGACGGGCGGAAGCTTCTCCATCCGGAAGAGGCCCGGCGTGCGTCAGGCAGGAAGTCTCCGGCACGTAGGTTTTACGTTCTTTGAATTCCTGCGTTTTACCGGCATTCCAGTTCTGAACGGGACGGTAATACCCGGTAATGCGGCTGTAGACCTCTGCGGTTTCACCGCACTCCGGACAGGTGAATTGCTCACCGATGAGATAACCGTGATTTTTGCAGACGGAATAGGTGGGGGACATTGTATAGTACGGAAGCTTATAGTTTTCCGCAATTTTACGCACCAGATTGGCAGCGGCCTCCCAGCTCGGGAGCTTTTCTCCAAGGAATGCATGAAAGACTGTGCCGGAGGTATAGCGCGTCTGGAGATCATCCTGAATGTCAAGAGCGGCAAAAATATCATCCGTGTAGCTGACAGGAAGATGGGAAGAGTTGGTGTAATATGGCGTACCGCCGGGTTCCGCCGCGGTAATGATGTCGGGATAGAGCTCGACATCGTGTTTGGCAAGGCGGTAGGATGTGGATTCGGCGGGGGTTGCTTCCAGATTGAAAAGATCGCCGTACTTTTCCTGATAGTCGCTCAAACGCTCCCGCATATGATCAAGAACCTGCTTGGTGAATTCCTGGCAGCGGGGATCCGTCATATCACAGCGAAGCCAGTTGGCATTCAGGCCGGCTTCATTCATGCCGACAAGGCCTATGGTGGAGAAGTGGTTGGCAAAGGTACCGAGATAATACTTGGTGTAAGGATAGAGACCTGCATCCAGGAGCCTTGTAATCACCTTGCGCTTTACATCAAGGCTGCGTGCGGCAATATCCATCAGTTTATCAAGACGGCGGTAGAAATCAGCCTCATCGGAAGCGAGATAGGCGATACGCGGCATATTGATGGTGACAACCCCGATTGAACCAGTGCTCTCGCCGGATCCGAAGAATCCACCGGATTTTTTGCGGAGTTCACGAAGGTCAAGACGGAGACGGCAGCACATGGAGCGGACATCAGACGGTTCCATATCGGAATTGATATAGTTGGAGAAATACGGGGTGCCGTATTTTGCCGTCATTTCGAAAAGAAGACGGTTGTTCTCGGTAGGAGACCAGTCAAAATCACGAGTGATGGAATAAGTCGGGATAGGATACTGGAAACCGCGGCCGTTGGCATCGCCTTCAATCATGATGTCGATAAAGGCCTTGTTGACCATATCCATCTCTTTTTTGCAGTCACCGTAAGTGAAATCCATCTCCTTGCCGCCGACAATTGCGGGAAGGTCTTTCAGGTCGGAAGGAACCGTCCAGTCCAGCGTGATGTTGGAGAAGGGAGCCTGTGTACCCCATCGGGACGGAGTGTTCACACCGAAGATAAAGCTCTGAACGCACTGCTTGACATCCTTCTGGGAGAGGTTATCCACTTTTACAAAAGGTGCAAGATAGGTGTCGAAAGAAGAGAATGCCTGTGCACCGGCCCATTCGTTCTGCATAATACCGAGAAAGTTGACCATCTGGTTGCAGAGAGTGGAGAGATGGCTTGCAGGAGCAGAATTGGTTTTACCCGGGATCCCCAAACCCTGCTGAATGAGCTGCTTCAGGCTCCAGCCAGCGCAGTAGCCGGTAAGCATGGAAAGGTCATGCAGATGAATGTCGCAATTGCGGTGCGCATTGGCGATTTCTTCATCATAGACTTCTGAGAGCCAGTAGTTTGCTGTGATTGCACCTGAATTGGAGAGAATCAGGCCGCCGACCGAATAGGTGACGGTGGAGTTTTCTTTTACACGCCAGTCTTCAATGTTGAGGTATTTATCTACTGTTTCTTTGTAATCAAGATAAGAGGACTTGGTGTTTCTGAGTTTTTCACGCTGCTTACGGTAGAGGATGTAGGCTTTGGCAACCTGCTCGTAACCACCGCGGGAAAGCACGGTTTCAACGCTGTCCTGAATATCTTCTACCGCGATAGCACCGTTTTTCACTTTGCTCTGAAAGTCTGCCGTTGTTTTGAGTGCCAGAAAATCGATAATACTATCGTTGTACTCTGTATTTGTGGCGTCAAATGCCTTGCGGATTGCGTCAGCAATCTTCTGGATGTCGAAATCGACTACTTTTCCGTCTCTTTTCGTTACTTTGTTATACATGACAATTCTCCTGTAGGTTTCATCTTCTTTTATATGCCTCTGACCTGAACACCCGGAACATAGAGAGAGACAGCCTCGGCCAGCGCGTGCATTTCCTGTTCATCATACGCTGAGAGACCGCTGATGGCTATCACATCACCGGAATCTTTAAACTGCTGGAGGTAATATTCCTTAGCGCCGGCAATCCACTTTGCTGCCTCAATGAGACTTTCGCGTGTGTGAAGGCCCTTTACTACGGTAGTCCTGAATTCAAATTCTACAGAACCGGTAAGCAGGAGGTTTTTGCTGCGTTCGATGTTTGCAAGGTCAAGATGAGGAATGCCTGCCGTTTTGGCATAGAGATCCGGGGAATTTTTAATATCCATTGCAACTCTGTCGACAAGCCCTTCCGATAAAACAGCCTCCAGACGATCCGGAAAAGAGCCGTTGGTATCGAGCTTGACAAGATAGCCGAGATCTTTTACCTGACGGAGAAAAGCGGGAAGCTCCTTGTGGAGAAGAGGTTCTCCGCCGGTAACTGCCACACCGTCAAGAATGCCGGCGCGTTTTTTCAGAAAAGCCAGGATCTCTTCTTCCGTTATATCCTGAAAAAGCCTGTCCGGCAGGACGAGACCCGCATTGTGACAGAACGGGCAACGAAAATTACAGCCCGCAGTAAACACAGTGCAGGCGACTTTACCGGGATAATCTAACAGGGTCAGTTTTTGCAGGCCGGAAAGAAACATGGCATCTCCTTTGCATATGGATGCTGCCGCAAAGCGGCAGCATCCATATAATAGGACTTTCTTTTGTACTTGTCAAGAATATTTCACAATATTTAGAATATTTTTCTGCTTTGTAACCAATAATCATACAAAATATAGTATTTGGTTAAACAGAAAAAATGATCCGTCAAGTGCTGTACGAGACGAATGATTTGTGATATAATCACTTTTCAGGAAGAATAGTACAGGGATTTCCCCAGAGGTGATAGAAAATGAAAATTATTATCGCAGGTGCAGGGCGTATCGGCAGTTCGCTTGCCGAGGTGCTTTCCAAAGAGGGGCATGACATCACCGTCATCGACCGGGATGAGGAAACCATTTCCCATGTCTCAAATGATATCGATGTGATCTGCCTGGAGGGGAGCGCTACAAACCCGGATGTTCTGACAGAAGCCGGGGCAAAGAATGCGGAGCTTCTCATCGCTGCGACAGAGCAGGATGAAGTCAATATGGTGTGCGGAATCTCTGCACGGAAACTCGGCACAAAGCATGTTGTGGCGCGCGTCAGAGACACGGAGTATCTCGGAAAGACGGAGTTCCTGCGGGAAGCTCTCGGCATTTCTCTTCTTGTCAACCCGGAGTATGAATGTGCAAAAGAGATTTCGCGTATTCTGCGCTTTCCGAGTGCAGCACGTATCGACGCTTTTTCGAAAGGCAGCCTTGAAATAGTAGAGCACCGTGTTGCTCCGGGCGGGAGCCTTGACGGTGTTCCTCTGCGGGATTTTCAAAGAACCTTCGGAGCGAAGGTGCTCGTGAGCCTTGCAGAACGCGAAGGAGAAGCCATTATACCCAAAGGCGATTTTACTGTCAAGGGCGGAGATGTGCTGAGCATTACGGGTATTTCCAAAGAGCTGAGAAAATTCTTCATGGCGGCAGGAGCGTACAAACGCCCTGTTAAAAATGTGATGATCACCGGCGGCGGAAGAACGTCAGTCTATCTGACAAGAATTCTGGAAGAAAACGGAATCAGTGTAACCGTAATCGAGGAAGACCGCAAACGCTGCGAAGAGCTCTGTGAACTGATCCCGGAAGCCCGCATTATCTGCGGGAAAGCGTCACGAAGCGATGTACTGCTGGAGGAAGGAATACGGTCGGCAGACGGCTTTGTAACTCTTTTCGGGGATGACGGAGACAATATCATCACTTCCATTTATGCACGGCACTGCACGGACGGCAAAATCGTCACCCGCATTAACCATGAACACTTTGCGGAAATCCTCGACAATAAAGAATTTGACAGCATTGTCATTCCGAAAAAGATTATTGTCCAGCAGATCACACGGTATGTGCGAGCGATGAGCAATTCCGTAGGCAGCAGCATGGAGACACTGTACAAGCTGGCTGACGGAAAGGCAGAGGCACTGGAGTTTAAAATCAATCCCGATGCAAAATGCATCGGCATTCCGATTCGGGATCTGCAGCTGAAACCGAATGTTCTGATAGCAGCGCTGATCCGCAACGGGAAGAGCATCATTCCGGATGGCAGCACGGAAATCAAACCGGATGACCATGCCGTGATCGTGACTGAAGCCGGATGGCTTGAAACCATCGACGGCATTATGAAAGGCGCATAATGAACAGGAAGTTTATCTGGCGCATGGTAGGGCTTTCCCTCCTTGTGGAAAGTGCTCTGCTCATCCTGCCAATTATCGCGGGGCTGTGTTTTGGCGAACGGCCGATAGCGTTCCTGATCACGATGGCCGCCTCTGCTCTGGCCGGATTTCTGCTGACACGGCTGAGACCGGAGACGGATACGATCTATGCCCGTGACGGGTTCGTGGCTGTTTCTTTGGTATGGCTTGCCATGTCGGCATTTGGTGCTCTGCCGTTTGTAATCGCCGGCGATATCCCTTCGTATGTCGACGCATTTTTTGAAACGATGTCCGGTTTTACTACGACGGGAGCTTCTATTGTAAATAATATTGAAGGGCTGTCAAAGGCGGGCCTTTTCTGGCGTTCGTTTACCCACTGGATCGGCGGAATGGGTGTGCTGGTGTTTATGATGGCGGTGCTTCCGATGAGCGGAGAGCACTCCATGCATATTATGCGCGCAGAAGTTCCCGGGCCTGTTGTGGGGAAGCTGGTTCCAAGGGCAGGAGATACTGCGAAAATTCTCTATTACATTTACGGCGCGCTGACAGTGGCGGAAACGATTGTTCTCATGATTGGCGGAATGAGCTTCTACGATGCACTTCTGCACACATTTGCAACCGCCGGTACGGGAGGCTTCTCTACCAGAAACAGCAGTGTCGGGGCATTCAACAGCCCGTTTATCGAAATAGCTATCGCGTGTTTTCTCGTCCTGTACGGGATGAACTTCAACCTCTATTATCTGATTATCCGGGGAAAGATCAAAGAAGCACTGAAAAGTGAAGAGTTCCACTGGTATCTTCTGATCATTGTCTCTGCCACGGCGTTCATCTCAGCGGGGATTTACAACATTTACGGCAGTATCGAAGCAACAGTACGGAATGCATTTTTCAATGTGATGACGATTATGAGCACTGCCGGTTTCTGCACGGTGGACTTTACAACCTGGCCGCAGTATACCCAGGCTATCATTGTCATTCTGATGTTTATCGGCGGATGCGCTGGCAGCACGGGGGGCGGCATCAAGCTCTCCCGCGTGATGCTGCTGGTGAAGAATGCAGGAACAGATGTGAGAAAGATGATCTCTCCCAGACGGGTCAAACGCGTGAGAATGGACGGAAAGTGCGTGCCCGATGCCGTACTCACGACTGTCAGCACCTTCTTCTTTCTGTACCTGTTTATCCTGCTGGCATGTACGCTGGTGGTCTCTTTTGACGGAGCTGATTTTACCACCAGTTTTACGGCAGCGCTGTCCTGCATCTCCAACGTCGGGCCGGGACTGGCCAAGGTTGGCCCTACGTATAATTATTTCGGATTCTCGGCATTTTCAAAAATTGTCATGTCGATCACGATGCTGGCGGGCAGACTGGAGATCTATCCTGTGCTGATTCTGCTCCTGCCGAAGAAAGCGGGAAGATAAAAAGAAAAGGACATCCGACCGGGTTTGTTATGAACACGATTACAGAAAAAGCCTATGCAAAACTGAATATTTCTCTGGATGTCTCAAAAGCCAGAGCGGATGGGTATCATGACATGGTCATGGTAATGCAGACGGTTTCTTTATGTGATGAGCTGAGCATTACGCTGGATCAGACAGGAAATGTACGTGCTGAATCGGATTTACGCTATATTCCCAGAGATGAACGCAACCTGGCTGTCAAAGCGGCAAAGCTTTATTTTGCCAGAACCGGAAGAGAAAAAACAGGCGCTGTCATCCGCATGAAAAAACGCATTCCCGTAGGAGCGGGGATGGCGGGAGGATCTTCCGATGCAGCTGCAGTGATCAGGGCACTCAACCGTGCATTTGGGCATGAACTGACAAAAGAGGAAATGATGGCTCTCGCAGAACAGACCGGATCCGATGTGGCATTCTGCGTGGTGGGCGGCACTGCCCTTGCAGAGGGGCGGGGAGAGATCCTGACACCGCTTCGCACGATCCCGGACTGCTCTATCGTCATCTGCAAACCGGACTATTCCATCTCAACCCCGGAGCTTTTTCGAGCTATTGACAGGGAAAAGTTGCGCATCCATCCGGACACTGCGGGAATTCTGGAGGCTATCCAGGAAGGGAACCTTGCACAGATCTGCAGAAGAATGTACAACGTGTTTGAGGATGTCCCGGACAGGCGGATGAAGACCATTGCCGAAATAAAAAACAGGCTGATCAGCAAAGGGGCAGAGGGAGCCGTGATGACCGGTACAGGTTCTGCCGTTTTCGGGATCTTTACAGATGAAAATGCTGCGAAAAAAGCCTGCTCTGCGATGGCAAAGGAGGTTCCGTTCACGTGCATTGCCAAACCGGTAGGAGCTTTGCTGTGAAGACGATCAGAAGAATCCTTGCGATCCTGCTGGCGCTGCTTCTGCTTACCGGAGTATTGGCAGGTGCTGTATGGGCTGCTTTCAGCAGGACTGCGCCTTTTGCTGATGCAGATCAGGGAAAGGCACCTGTCTTTGCAGGAAAAAAAGTAATGGTGATTGTACCGCATGAAGATGATGAACTCAATCTCTTCGGCGGCCTTTTTGAAGAATACCTGAAATACGGAAGCGAAGTTAAAGTTGTCTTTGTTACAAACGGGGATCTGTATCTGCCCCGCGAGACAAGGATCCGGGAGGCAATCAGGGCACTCGCGGAAGTCGGAGTAGAAGAGGAAAATGTCATTTTCCTTGGCTATGGAGACGGATATCTTCATAAGCATCTCTATAATGCTTATGACGGAGAACGAATGATCTCCGAGGCCGGGTTTATGGAGACACACGGAGCGGACTTCCATCCGGCATTTGTTGAGGAGCATCCCTTTACAAGGGAGAATTATATCGGGGATATCAAGGCCTGTATCCTTCAGGAACGGCCGGATGTACTTTTCTGTAATGACTATGACAGCCATACGGATCATCAGGCGGTGTCACTGGCTTTTGAGGAAGCAATTGGTGAAATCCTGAGGGAGGGATCCGGCTATACACCGACGGTCTATAAAGGCTATGCCTACAGCACGGCTTTCTATGCTCCGGATGATTTTTATGCAGATCCCAATCTCCTTTCCACAAAAAATCCTTCCGAGGATGACAGAACAGGAGAAGGCATCTATCGCTGGAGTGAGAGAGCGCGGCTGCCGGTCAGCGCGAAGTCGCTTTCACGATCTCTGTATCAGTGTTCGGTATACCGTGCAGCGAAGCAGCACAAATCACAGAATGCACAGGCACATGCAGTTTCGGTAATCAACGGAGATAAGGTTTTCTGGCAGCGCAGAACGGATTCCCTGAGTTATACTGCCGAAATTTCCGCAAGCTCCGGTGATGCTGCCAGACTGAATGATTTTAAGCTTCTGGATAACAGAAACCTGCAGGGTTGGGCGCCTCCCTATGATGGCGTTTGGACCCCGGAGAAGGAAGATGCACTGCGGCAGGTTACGGTCGCTTTCCCCGAAGAGATGACGGTTACATCTCTGCGGCTTTATGATAATCCTTCGGAAGAAGATTCCGTGAAGAATGCGGAAATCCACCTGTCTGACGGTACAGAGTTGGAGACCGGTGTTATCAACCCTGAGGGAACAGAGTTCTTTTTTGAAGAACCAAAGACGATTGCCGGATTTACCGTAACGCTTCTGGAAACGGAAGGAGACTCTGCGGGCCTCACAGAGATTGAAGCCTATGGAAAGAAAAAAGGCGAAAGTCCCTTTCTGAAACTGATGACAGAGGAAGAAAACTTCGTCTATGATTATGATGTCAGCAGGGAAGACGGCACCGCTGTTTTTCTGCTCTATACCGCGGGAGTGGAGACTATGCCGGAAAACTGCGTCCTCCGCTGTGATAATGACCGATGCAGCGCAACAGTTCAGGATGGGAAAATCCTGATTGTCTGCCCGAAAGGGGAAAGCTGCCTTTTCTCAATAGAGGATCCGGACACCGGACTGAGTGACACGGTAAGGGTGGCGAATCCGGGTATGCTGTTCAGAAGCGGAAGAGAAATTGAACGGATCTGGTATGGCATGTCTTCCTATGTCATGCGGGAGGGCTCTCTGGGTTCAAGAATAGCCAGTTTTCTGGACAGACATCTGCACGGGAAAGAATTCTGAGCAATAAAAAAGAGAGGCCTACACCTCTCCGATCCGATCTTTGATATAACCTTCTACTTCTGGATATGCAATGTCCAATGCAACGCTCAGCTCACCGTGCAGCACCTCTTTGGCACGTTTCATGGTAGCTTCCGCCCGGGTACTTTTTGTTTTTCTGGAATTAATACGGATGTTCAGGCCTTTAATAATGGAGACCATCGCTTCCGGAGTGTGCTGGCGGAAAATTTCTTTATAGAAGGCGTCGACATGATTAAAACGAGTATCGTTACAGATGGCAGGTTCAATGCCGGGAATAGAGGCTATCAGGGCTTCTGCCTCTTCGCGGCTGATTACAGGGCGCATGAAAGCGCCGGAATCGACTGGCGAAAAATACGTGCCGCTTCCGATGTAGGGGCGGAGATGGTAGTAGAGCCTGTCGGCGGAACCAGAAGCTTCCAACGGGGCGATATGCTCTACCGTACAAACACCGCTTTCTCCATATATAATTTTATCTCCGACTGAGAACATCGAAAATAATCCCCCACTATATAACTAAGTATCAGTTTATCACATAAATGCAAAAAACGCAAGCTTTTTTGTCAAATATTTCTTTATTTCACGGAGTTTTTCAGGATGAAACTTCAGTTTTCCGGTCATGACTACAAATATGCGGTTGAGCAGATGCTGTCTACTCTTTTCCCCGGAGAAAAACCGGACTATTCCCCGGGAAAGCCGGGTGAAAAAAGGATGAGGGTAAACCTGAACGAATCTCCTGTTTATACAACTGCCACCTGTATCTACAGTTCCGTAGACGGGAAATATCTGGGAAAAGCAGCTGTCAGAACGGCTTCTCTTACTGATACTACCGAAAGAGATCGCCTGTGTCAGTTCGCTATAAAGAACGCGGTATACAGGGCTGTGCGGGCATCCGGCATGGAAAGGCCGCCCTGGGGGGCTCTGACAGGTGTCCGTCCGGGCAAACTGATGCATACGATCATCCGGCAGAGCCGGGACAGGGAAGAAGCGATTACCCGCTTTGAAACAGAATACGATGTCACACGGCGCCGTGCCGAATTGTGCTATGAGACTTCCCTTGCAACGATCAAAGCAGAGCAGTCCCTCACGGAAAGGGATATCTGCCTCTATATCGGTATTCCTTTTTGTCCCACACGCTGTGCTTACTGCAGCTTTGTAAGCCAGGCGACAGAAAAAAGCATGGCGCTGATGGAACCTTTCCTGAATGCGCTCCTCCGGGAAATAAGAGCCAATGCCGAACAGGCAAGAAACTGCGGATTGCGGGTCGCTGCAATCTATGCAGGTGGAGGTACTCCGACCACACTGTCTGCTCAGCAGCTGGATCGCCTGTGCGGGACTCTGGAAGAAGAGTTTGATCTCAGCGCGTTGAGGGAATACAGCGTGGAAGCAGGCAGGCCTGACACGATTACAAAAGAAAAACTGTTTGTTTTACGCAAACACGGTGTTGACAGGGTTTCTGTCAATCCGCAGACTCTGCGCGACAGTGTGTTGGAAGCCATCGGGAGGAAGCACACTGCACAGGATATTTATGATGCACTGGAAAAGGTAAGGGAAGTCGGCGGATTTTCGGTGAATATGGATCTCATCGCGGGCCTGCCGAAAGATGACCCCGATGGTTTTGCCGCATCCCTCGAGGGGGTTCTTGCCCTGGAGCCGGAAAACATTACCATCCACACGCTGTCTTTGAAAAAGGGCTCCTACCTGATGAAAGAGAGAGGAGTAATCCCGACGGCAGAAGAAGTCGGCATGATGCTGGACGGAGCATACGCAGCATTGAAAAGAGAAGGGTATTCTCCATACTATTTATACCGGCAGAAAAACATGTCCGGAGGGTTTGAGAATACCGGTTGGACAAAACCCGGAGAAAGCAATCTCTACAACATCTGCATGATGGAAGAACTGTGCAGTATTCTTGCTTCCGGCGGAGGGGGCTCAACAAAGCTGATCCACCCGAAAGGCGGAAAGAATATCCGTATTACAGCACCGAAATATCCCCTGGAGTATATCCAGCAGATTGAAAAAACCTGTAAAGAAAAAAGAAGGATAGGTGAGTTTTATGACGTATGATCTCAGCGAAATCAATATGAGGACAGTTTCGGATCCGAAAGGCTTCTGTGAGGAATGCGAAGCGGGATACAACAAAAGAATTAACCGTGTAGTGGAGATGATCACGAATAATCTCGCCCAATCCCCGATCGTCCTGCTGGCAGGGCCGTCGGGATCGGCGAAAACGACGACGGCGATGAAAATCAGCGAAGCGCTCAATCAGCGGGGAATCGGAACGCATTATGTGAGCATGGATGACTACTTCAACACAGTAGGGGAGGGTACTCCCAAAACCCCGGAGGGGGACTATGACCTGGAGTCTCCTCTCTGCCTGGATATGGATTTGCTGAACCGCCATTTCGATGATCTGGAAAAAGGAAAGCGCATCTATGTGCCGAAGTATGAGTTTTCCAGACGGATGCGTGTGACGGAGCCTTCCAAATCCATAAAGCTGAGGAAAGATGAAATCTGTATTTTTGAGGGCATCCATGCTTTGAATGATGAGATCGCCGGAAGACATCCGGAAGCATTTAAACTCCATGTGTCGGCATCGAGCAGAGTGGCATTCAAGGGAGAGGAAGTATTTAAATCGACATGGTTCCGGCTTGTGCGAAGAACAGTACGTGATTTCAACTTCCGCGGAGCAGATCCTGCGGAAACGATGGCTATGTGGGCAAATGTCCGCCGGGGTGAAAAACTCTATATTACTCCGTTTAAGAGCAAGGCAAACTATCAGTTTGATTCAACGCTTGCCTGCGAAGCGGCTGTTATGAACGAGACAGCTACAAAGCTCTTCCAGTCTGTGCCGGAAGGGATTGAACGTTTTGATGAACTCAGGGCAGTTCTGCCGGCCATTCAGCTTTTTGGTGTGATCGATGAGCGATATGTTCCGGAAGATTCTGTCCTTCGGGAATTCATCGGCGGCGGAATTTACGCATAATTAGATAATCTGCACAAAAACGTCTTGAAATAATGGCGAATTTTCGTCAAATTTCAGTATTTTTAAAGACTGGCATTTTTCGAGGTTTTTGTTGATTTTTCGGGACTTTTTTGATATTATTATTACGCTTTTGAGGGGGATTGTCCCCGGATAAGCAATTTTCAGTTTATATTTTTTATTGGAGGATATATCAATGATTAAAGTCGGCATCAATGGCTTCGGCCGCATCGGTTCCCTGGCATTCCGCGCTGCTATCAAGTCTGACGACATCGAGGTCGTTGCAATCAATGCTCCCGGCCATCCCGCTACCCACATCGCCTACTGCGTAAAGTATGACTCCGTTCACGGCCGCTTCGATGGCGAAGTCGTCGGCAACGATGAAGACAGCACTGTTACCGTTAACGGCAAGACCGTTAAGGTTCTCTCTGACAAGAGCTACCGCGATGCTACCCTCATTCCCTGGGGCGAGCTCGGTGTTGATTACGTTCTCGAGTGCACCGGTGTTTACCTGACCAAGGAGAAGGCACAGGCTCACATTGATGCTGGCGCAAAGGTCGTTGTCATGTCCGGCCCTGCAAAGGACGATACCCCGATGTTCGTTTGCGGTGTCAACCTTGACAAATACACTGCTGACATGCAGTTCGTTTCCAATGCTTCCTGCACCACCAACTGCCTTGCTCCTATGGCAAAAGTTATCAATGACAACTTCGGCATCATCGAAGGCCTCATGACCACCGTTCATGCTTCCACTGCTACCCAGGCTATCGTTGACGGCTTCCCCAAGAAGAAGGATCTCCGTGGCGCACGCTCCATCTACAACAACATCATCCCCTCTTCCACCGGCGCTGCAAAAGCAGTCGGCAAGGTTATCCCCGAGCTCAACGGCAAGCTCACCGGTATGGCCATGCGTATTCCCGCTCCGGACGTGTCTGTTGTTGACCTGACTGTCCGCCTCGAGAAGTCTGCTACCTATGATGAGATCTGTGCTGCTATGAAGGCCGCTGCTGAAGGCCCGATGGCTGGTGTTCTTGAGTATGTTGATGACCAGGTTGTTTCCTGCGACTTCCGTACCGATGCCCACACCTCCATCTTCGATGCACAGGCTGGTATCGCTCTCAACGGCAACTTTGTAAAGCTCGTTGCTTGGTATGACAATGAGTGGGGCTTCTCCAACAAGATGCTCGACCTGACCCGTCATATCGACAAGGTCCGCAAGGCCTGATTCTGGCACTATTTGACGATTTCTGATTGTTTTTCATAACTTTTGGAGCCTCTTACGAAATCCACAAATTCGTGGATTGGTACGAAAGACTTCATCTGGTACGAAAGACATCAGGAAAAGCAAAAAGTCTTTCATACCTCTTTCTGTTTCGGTTTTGGAACAGAAAGAGGTTTTTTTTATGGAAATGAAAGTGTTAGCGAAAGAGTTTATTTTTGACTGCAAAGTGAGAGACTTGGCTCCCCGTACTGTCCGCAACTACGAAAAACAGTTGGATTATTTTGTTCGTTTCCTTGCGGAATCACAAGGCGTAAAACAATTGGAGGATTTGAAGCCTATTCACATCAAGCAATTTATCGCTATGCTGCAAGAGAAGAAAAACAAGCCGTCCTATGTGAATGACCTGTTGAAAGCCGTGAAGGTTCTCTGCCGTTATGCGTTTGATGAGGGATATGTACCGGAGCTTATCACGAAAAAGGTAAAGAATGTCAAAGAGCCGAAAGTCCTGATTCATACTTTTTCAGACGATGAAATTGTCAGAATGGTTCAGTTTTACGATGGAAACGATTATTTAAGTATCAGAAACAGATTGATGCTGATGATGTTATTTGACACAGGTTTGCGTATCAGTGAAATAATGAACTTGAAGCCGGAACAAATCAGACAGGGTTATTTTTCAATTTATGGAAAGGGCAGAAAAGAAAGAGTTGTTCCGCAAAACGCCATTGTCGGCAAATGGATGATGAAATACGAAAGAGCAAAAGAAAGCTACTTTCAGTACAAAAATGCAGAGGATTATTATTTTCTCTCAAAGAACGGAAAGCGTTTGACACAAGAGGCGGTCAGCAAGTTTATGAAAAAGGCAGGGAAAGCCGTGGGCGTCAATCCTCTTGTGCGGGTTTCTCCGCATACTGCCCGCCATACTTTCGCGCATCAGGAATTGAAAAACGGCCTTGACCTTTACAGTCTTAGCCGCCTTTTAGGACACGAAAGTGTAAGCATTACTCAAAGATATTTGGAGGCAATCAGAGACGAACAGATTTTGACCTCGGCAAAGAAAACGGGTGTGTTGGCAAACCTTTGATTCTCCTGTTCCAGTCCAGAGGAGCGGGTTTATCGGGACATAGAGATTCTTTCACCTGCTCTTTCCACACATCTCGGAACATCTTTGAGTGTCTGTCGAACATCTTTTTACATCTTTAAGCGTGATGGAGAGACTTTTTACATCTCTCCATCATTTTTGTACATGTCCATTGATTTTTGAAGAAAGTTTTTCATTTCCTCCACTACCGGAGCAGGCCCCACAATCTGAGCCTTGCGCCCAAAAGTTGCAATCCACGCAAAG
>JAFQZI010000164.1 GCA_017406005.1 Oscillospiraceae bacterium
CGTGTTAATTCTTCTCTGAAGTGCAGCTCCGGTCCATCCAATATTACTGATTACTCCCGTGCGGATACCGCTCTCTTTTAGGAACGACAGCAACTCACAAACATTCGTATATATGCAGTCTGCTGTCATAGGTGCCGTATGATCCCAGAAGATGGATTCCGCTTCTTCATAAGAAATGTCCAGCTTGATTCCGTGAAGCTCATATTTCAGACGGAGCATCTGAATTTCTGTGGGCTCCGCACCGAGATCCCGGACCGGCTGAAGAGACTGAAAGTAATTCTTTTCCCAGGAGCTGAGTTCTTCAGGCGTATAATGATGGGGATTTGTGATTACATGCTCAAAAAGAGCTCTTTCTCCCCTGAGCATATCCCAGCCGGGTTCGCAGAGTAATGTTCCGCCATAATCAAAGAGAATCATCTTTGGCTTCTGCTTCATTGTTTTTCATTCTCCGAATTCTTCACTCAATTAACTTTCCGATTTTGTCTGCTAGGCTATCCTGACAAACCCGAATTTGTTTTACACCCTTCGGAAACCTTTAGTAGGTAGTGATCGTGCTATCTGTGCTGCTTCTGTTTTATCAGAATTGAATCCCCATTATTCTGCACTGCTCAGCATTCCATTCCGTCCATTCAAGGTAGAGTTCCGAAAACGGCTTGTCGAAGACTGTTTCCATTGCGTCCGGATCAATGCTCCAGTTGTTGAATACTATATTTTTGCCGTATATGTCCACAAGATACGCGATCATGCCGGACGCCTCGCAAAGGGAAAGGTCTTCAGGCTTCAGGTTCTTATCCATTTCTTCCGTGCGCTCGATTGTTTCGTTCTTAACGGCATAGTACCGTAGTCCGACCAGTCCGCCGTTTGCCGCAAGCGCGCCGAGCCCGATATTCAGTTTCCGGGGATCGATGCTGTTCTCCGCTTCGTTCAACGACTGATTCCACATTACCGGGGGATAACCGGCGATTTCAAATCCCATATTTTCGGACCGGCCCATTCTGTTTTTGCAGACGAAATTGGCAATGTACTCCGCTATGCCCTCCGCCCAGAAACCGAATTGTGTGCGGGATTGGGCACAGTGCATAGTTAAATAGTGTACATACTCATGCAGCAGTGCGATACGCGCTGTATTCCATCCATTGAAGAGCTTGATGTAATTACCCAGTTCTCGGTAGAACGCATCTGACGTTTTCGAGGCTTCTGCTTTATTGCAGAAGTCAGTATAAATATCAATCGGTTGAATCTCATCTGGGATAAACCCTTTAAGCGCCGCACGGGCATCGGCAAAGTCTGCTTCTGCATCATCAAGAATTGCATATAAACCTTGATAGTATGCATCTTCGCCAAGCAATTCGATATCTGCTTTCGAAATATACCATACAGCAAAAGGCGTCCGGATGATATAAGGACGGCTGTCTTTATTCCAGCCTGTGTTTTCTTCTTTTTGATATTTTGTCTGTTCTGCACAGCATATGGCAGGTAGAGAAAAAAGAATAGCAAGAAGAAACGCCAGAATTCGCTTCATATTATCATCCTCCGCAAATCCTTCTGATGCTCAGAAAAATCAAAACCCGCTAGTATATTTTTTGCCCGTTTGGCTCATTCAGAACATAGCCGTAAGCAAATCCGATTGCTTTTCCGTTGTCTGCAACAATATATCCGTATGCATTCTTTTCATTCAAAAACGCCTTCAGCACGGCTTCATCGTATTTCGTATTCTCGTCATCAACAAAGTCAAGCATCATCGAAAGATTTTGCTCTGCTAACAGTTCACACTTCATATGCTTGCCTCCGGCATCATCAGTATTCCATCACATCTATCTTTTTCTGCAGTACAGCCGCATAATCATGTCCGGTTTTCATCACATGTTCCGGATTCATCTGGTAATGAATGTTATAAAGAAGTCCTTCTTCGCCAGTCCTGTCCTCCAGATGATCCTCATCGATATGCACACCCAGCACTTCCAGGCAGATCATCACATGATCGTCTCCCGGTACGATCTCTTTTTCCCATACATACCGGCATTCCAGGTTCATAAAGCATTCTTTGACCATCGGAGCGTTCACCCGGCTTGCTTTTTCCACTGTCAGCCCGGAAGCTTTAATCTCGTCTGCCTCAAATGCGTTATTCCGGATGGTTGCCATACAGGCGGCATGGTAATCTGCCGACATGAAATTGATCACAGCTTCCTGCTGTTCCCTTAAGGTCTGATAGAGATGTCCGCGTTTATTCACACTGGCCAGGATTGCATAGAAACCCTTTCCGTGGTCAGCACTCGTGAAAGCAGCCCAGGACTGCATACAGGCGTTAGGCAGGCCGTTTGATTTATAAGTGGTTACCAGAAACAGCGGCGACGGCACCGTCGCCACGAACTCCTTCCATGAAAAGCCAAAGTTCCTGGAATAATCCGCATAGGTTCCCTTCAGGCTTTCCGGCATTTCAGAATAGATGCGTTTCATCCGTCTGCTCCTTTCTTTTCCCGGTCTTTCAGATCCGCCTGTACTGAACAGAGCAGCTGTCCCTGTCCAGACCGCATTTTTGTATTATGAGTTATTTTCTGAGCTCTTTGACCATCATGATGCGTTTCCCCTGATCCTCATAATCCGAATATCCACGTTTTCTGTACAGCTCATGCGCTCTATTGTTTGCTTTTTCCACATGAAGAACAATTGCAGGAATGCCTGTGGATTCAGCATAATCCTCTGCCAGGCTGATCAGTTTCGTGCCTATCCCCTGATTACGGCATTCTGCAGTCACAGACAAATCATCCAGATAGATATAACCATCTTCCCTGTACACTTCAACCGAGAGAAATGCCACAACTTCTTTCTCAAGTTCCGCAACATAGATAAGATTGTCGCCTGCAGAAAAAAACTTATCGAGATACCCGTTTTCATATCCTTCAACATTCTGGGTATGATATATGGTCCTGAGCATTTCCTCGAACAATTCCGCAATCCTTTCGGAATCGGATATTGTTGCTTTTCGATATACAAAGCCCATAACGCATTCTTCTCCATGCAGTTTCTGAACCCTTCCCCGCTGCCATTTTATCAGACCCCACAGGCTGTGTCCATCCAGCAAAATTCGGCCACCAACCGGGCGTTCGTGATAATAAAGAAGGGAGACACAAAAAAATGGAATGCGGAAAACTGACAGCGAAACTGAGGGACGCGGTACCGGTATGCTTCATGGTGAATGATCGGGAGGTCAAGCGCTACAAGAACATTGAGATCCCTGCGGAAATCAAGCATCTGGAATACTGCGGGTTCCGGTTTGACGTACCGGAAGACGGAGGAGCCATCACCTTCAAGATCTGGTTCAACGAAGGAATCCTGCCAGAAATCTGGCCAGCAGAGCGAGAACGGCAGCACAGGGCAGTAAAAACAGAGCCTGTGGCTATGATGGAGCAGCGGTATGGGGTGACCGGAGCGGACCGGAAAACACTGGTGGCCGTCATCAGCACAATCACCGGAATTGATGCGCGGTATCTCGGAATGCCTTCACAGGGGTATCAGATTGGCGACTACCTGGTAGACCGGGAAGGCACGCTGACCGGCCCGGAGAGCCCCGGACTGATCGAGGCGCTGGCCTCTAAGGGGTATGAAGCGAAGTAAAAACGGCCAAAAAGAAAATGAGCCCGGCTTCCGAAAAAGGAGGTCGGGCAATCTGTCTTGTTCAATCTTTCTTCCAGTGCTTCAGCTGGGAAAGCCAGGCATCATACTGTCTGCGTCTTTCTTCAACGTCCAGTCCTTCCGGGTTCGGCATGTGCTCAATCAGGAAATTGAGCAGGGCATCCTTGGTCGGGTATGCATATTTTCCGTCAGAATAGCACCACTTGCAGTAATCCTCGTTGAAAAAGCCGTCCGGTTCTCTGCTGATATTCTCATCTTCACTCAGCGGCATCCCGCAGCACTGGCAGA
>JAFQZI010000165.1 GCA_017406005.1 Oscillospiraceae bacterium
CGTTAATCCATCCTGATAATGAACTCTACGAAGTATTTGGAGATACTCCGGAAGATATCCTGCGTGATGAAATGCGGCTGTTCTATGTAGCTGTTACGCGTGCTAAAACACACCTGTATATGCTCTATGATGGGGATAGAGTTTCGGAATTTGTAAGACAGTATGCGGCGATAGCAGGGATTAATCCTCAGGCAGCATACTGAGTATAAGAGCAAACAGAAAAATCCGATTGTTTACATGATCCCGGACAGAATTCAATTTAAGGAGTCGAAACAATGTCTATATCCGCCAGCGACCTCAATAAATTATACACAACGAACCTATGTTCCGCTTTTACATATATTATCTAGTAGAGGATATTCCCAGCGGTAAAGTCGGTGAATATATGAATGCACGAAAACTCTATCAAGTCGAGGACCTAAAAAATATTATATATCCATACTGCTCCTATAATGGTTTCAAATATCAGATTCACAAGATCATACAAAAATATTTTAGCCATCGTGTTTTCTTAAAATACCAATAAAAAATAAAAAGACTACCCCTGAATTAATCAGGGGCAGTTGCTTTTCAGTCTTGGAAATTCTTCAGGAACAGGTTCAGTTTTTCACCGTTGCGGGTTAAGGCATCTTTATACAGCCGGTTGGTCAGCATGACGTTGAGGAATTCCCGGTCTTCCCGATCAAGCTTATCGGACTTTCTCAGCTTCTCCGCCAGGCAGTAAAGCAGGTAGGCAAAGAGGACATTTTCCGTTTTGGTATCCTCTGCGGGAACCGTGTGGACGATTTCAACGCTCCGGTCGGAAAGCGGTTCTTTATAGCGCACTTTCACGGTGCAGAGCTCCGGATACTCCTGTATGACAGGCATCTGGTATTTCAAGCCGGTGGCTGTATCCCCTGTCCCGAGCTCCAGCTCATAAAGGGCAACACCATGCCCTCCGCTGCCGTAGGGTTCGGAGATCACTTCGTCATCGGTAAAGTCCTCATAGTTCAGCTCCCGGTTTTCATAGCCAAGCAAGCGGTAAGAGCGGACATAGCGGGGATTGAATTCCACCTGTGCCTTTACATCCTTGGCGATGATATTGGTCAGGCTCAGGTACCTTCTGACAACGGATTCCTCCACATCATCCAGATTGTTGACAACGCAGTAGGTGCCGTTGCCATGTTTGGAAAGGGTTTCCAGCTTATCGTCTTTATAATTCCAGAGGCCGGTGCCGATCACCGAAAGGAAGAGATTGCTCTTTTTCTTCTCTTCTATCAGGTGACGGAGCCCGTCTTTTTTCGTAATGCCGAAGTTGAGATCGCCGTCGGTAATCAGGATCACCTGATTGCTGCAGTCCTCCTGATAGTGCCCGGCACCGAGGCGGTAAGCAGTCTCAATGCCGGCTGAGCCCCAGGTGCAGCCGTCGATGACCAGCGTCAGCAGGATGCCCATCAGGGTTTCCTTATCCTGTGCGGAAGTGACGGAAAAACCGTCCAGCACAATCTCATCCGACGAACTGTACGTCACGAGGCTGAGGGTATCCCCCGGCTGCAGGTTGCTGACGATGGCTGCAATCGCTGCCTGTGTTACCTTGTTATTCCCGCTCATGCTGCCGGAGGTATCCAGGAGCAGCACAATATTCTGGTGGGCTTTCCGCTCTTCACGGCCCTGAACATGGACATAGAGGAGGCTTTTGTCCTTCCCTTTCGGGAGAACCTCTGTGCTGATCCTGAACTTTTCTTCTGCAGGGATCGGCTCATCATAGTCAAAAAAATTGAGCAGTTCTTCAATGCGCACCTGGGACAGATCGACAGGCCTGCCGGACCGGAGCTGGTTCATGACGATGCCCATGGAGGCAGTATTCGTCGTCATGCGGAAGGTGGAGGCCGGAGAGGTGAAGACATTTCTGGCAGACTTTTCCTCAATCGGCTCATAGGCGTCTGTCTCTAACTCCTCATAGCAATACTTCACAACAGCCGGCCTATAGGCGCAGCTTGCTAAGACGGTTTCCTCCGGACCACCGTCGAGAAAATCTTTGAGTTTTTTGCTTCTGGACGGATGGCGCGCTTTCCGAAGTGCCTTTGCCTCGATCTGCCGGATACGCTCGGCAGTAACATTAAACTGCTGCCCGACTTCCTCCAGGGTACGGGTTTTTCCGTCGATCAGGCCGAGGCGGAGCTCCAGAACCTTCTTTTCCCGCGGGGCAAGGGTATCAAGCACTTCCTCCAGCTGCTCCTGCAAGAGAGAAGAAACCGGAGTGTTCTCCTGTTCGGGTTCGGAATCCACTGCAGAGTTCGCAAACCTACTCTCCCACAGATCCCTAAAATAACGATCAATGGCTCTTTCGGGGTCATCCTCCTCAGACTCCCTCAGGAAGATATAAAGCCCTTCGAGAATGTTTTCCCGGTCAAACTCCTTTGCCAGTTGGGCAAGGTTATTGCTTCCGTATGACAACACGGACAGGACCTGAGCGGCTTTTGGTGAAAAGCCAAGCTTTGTATAAAACTGATGCTTCTTGCCAAGTGCATCATTTTCCCGGATATATTTCTGTAAATCCATTTTCTTTCTCCTTTGAATTCTTCTCTCATCTGCGGATGCCGGCTGCTTTTACACGGGTGTCATGGAAAACATATCCTTCACGGATACAGTCACCCAGTTCCATGATGTACTCCACCCGGAAGAACCATCTTTTCGGATGGATCCAGATTACGGTGCCGGTAAACTCCTTCCCTGTCGGCTCGACAGGCAGCTTAACTTTGTCTCCTATCTGCAAGCTTGCATTGATCATGCACATGCCTCCTTATAATAATGCGTAACTGTTCAGGCGCTTCGTAATTAGTACAAACCAGGCGAGGCAAGGAACGTCGCACGCTTCCCGCGCGTCGTGATGCTCGCGAAGGAAATATATACCTTCGATTTGAGTGCCCCGTCGCGAGCTAAGGTTTTGGGGGTGATAACACTTCAGGCGCTTCGTGGTAAGTGCATTC
>JAFQZI010000166.1 GCA_017406005.1 Oscillospiraceae bacterium
CTGCCGCGGTGTCAGAAGCTCGCCGTAAAAGTCCAGCAACATGCTGTAATACAGTCTTCCTTCCGGCATCGTTCTGCCCTCCTCAAGCTCAAAGCGGACAGATTATACTCCGTCCGCTTTGAGCTGTCAAGTGTTTTTTCTTGTCACCCGAAGAAGTGCCCACAAACAAGGACTTTTTCGAATAAAGTTGCGATTTGGGACGCCCGATTGCCCCGCTGAACTGCCACTCGGACAGAGTTCAGCTACAGTTCCACTTCGATTTCCCGAAATTCGCCCGTGAGTACATCTCCGAAAACAGAGAAGATGGTGTCCGGATCGCGGATCGTCTTATGCAGCAGCATCGCCTTGGCCAAAGACTCCCTGGTATGGCAAATCTTCAGAACGGTATAGTCATCTCCGTTTCTTTGAATGACCGCATAATACTTCATTGGGCTCCATCCCTCCTGTTCTCTGTAAAAAGTTTCTTTCCATCATTATACCTGATATCTTCTATGATTTCCACAATTATTTCATTTTGTCAGATCTTTGTTTTTCCACTGCTGAACCGCGCTTTGATTTTGATTGAATTCTTTGTAAATCTTGCAGACTCTGCCTGAACTTGGTCTACCATTTTCCGCGGTTTTATGGTATAGTAGTTTATTCAAGTCAATCTTGTTCGGAGGAGCATCATTCATGGAATATTCCAGAGTTGAAATCCGCCCCGGGGTATGGCTCACCCATCTGCGCGAGGACAAATTCAAAACCGCTTGCTTCAGTGTTGCCGTTCTGTCACAGCTGAACCGGGAAACCGCGTCGATGAACGCGCTGATTCCCTTTGTGCTCCGACGCGGAACCAGCGCCTATCCGACGATGGAAGCGCTGAGCGCGCGGCTGGAAGAACTCTACGGCACCGTGATTGAGCCATCGGTACGCCGCATCGGTGAAATTCAATGCAGCGGGTTCTATGCGAGTTTCCCGGAGGACGACTATCTTCCGGAGGGCGAAGCCGTGCTCTCCGACGTACTCGGTCTGACGGTGGATCTGCTCCTCTCCCCTGTCACGCGCGGCGGTCTCCTGCTCCCGGCTTATGTGGAGAGCGAACGAGACAATCTGCTGGATCTGATTGCCTCTCGGTTGAACAACAAGCGTGCCTACGCCATCTCCCGCTGTTTGGAAGAGATGTGCTGTTTTGAGGACTTCGCTACAGGCAGATACGGGGATGAAGCGAGCTGTAAAAGCATCAACTACAAAAAGCTCAGCCGTCATTACCGTACTCTGATTCAAACCAGTCCCATTGAGCTGTTTTACTGTGGGCGCGCCAGCCTGGCGGCAGTGAGGGGCCTCCTGCGCGATCTGCTAGCAACACTCCCTCGCGGGGAACTCGATACCGAGATCGGCACCGAGATCCGCATGAATGCGGTAGAGGAATCACCGCGCTTTACAGAAGAGACCATGGACGTAGCCCAGGCGAACCTTGTCATCGGATGGCGTCTCGGAGAATGCATGGAAGTCCCGGATTTTCCGGCGCTTTACGTGTTCAATGAGCTGTTCGGCGGGAGCCCGAGTTCCAAGCTCTTCCTGAACGTCCGTGAGAAACTGTCGCTGTGCTATTATGCAAGTTCCTTCATCGACATTCGGAAGGGCTTGATGCTGGTGTCGTCGGGTATTCAGGAAACGAACTTCCATGCGGCGAAGGAGGAGATTTTTGCCCAACTGGAGGCTGTCCGGACCAAAAACTTTACGCCCGAAGATCTGGAGACCGCCAAGTCGGGCGTCATCTCAGATCTGCGTTCAATTCCCGACTCGCAGGGAGCACTGGAAGGGTTCTACCTGTCTCAGGCCGTTGCGGGCGCAGATTACGGGCCTCTGGACCTTGCAGAGCTGGTGACGGAAGTCACAGCGGAGCAGGTGCTGGCCATTGCAGAAAGCGTGGACTGCGATCAGATTTATCTCCTGAAGCCGGAAGGAGGACAACAGGACGATGCTGAATAAGATCAACTATCCCGGGACCGGTGATGAGCTTTACCTTGGAACCGCGGAAAATGGGCTGCGGATCCGGGTTCTGCCGAAAAAAGGCTTCTCCGGCTACTATGCCGTGTTCGCAACGGACTACGGCGGGACCTACCGGCGCTTCACACTGGACGGTGAGCTGTACGACACCCCGGCGGGCGTGGCACACTATCTGGAGCATAAGATGTTCGACCTTCCCGACGGTGACAACGCACTGACATTGCTTTCGCAGAACGGTGCGGATCCGAACGCCTTCACCTCATCCGATGTAACCTGTTATTACTTTCACTGTACGAGAGAATTCGAAGCAAATCTGAGGATGCTGCTGCACTTCGTGTCGACGCCTTATTTCACACAGGAGACGGTTCAAAAGGAACAGGGAATCATCAGCCAGGAAATCCACATGGGCGAGGACAATCCCGGCAACGCCAACTACTACAGCCTGCTGCGCATGCTGTATCGCAGCCATCCAATCCGCGACAAGGTAATCGGCACAGTGGAGAGCATTGCTCAGATCACCGCAGAGACACTGTATCAGTGCCACAGGGCGTTCTATACGCCGTCAAACATGGTGCTGTGTGTTGCGGGAGATGTTGAACCGGAACGTATAGCTGAAATCGCGGCAGAAGAGCTGCCGCAGGAATGCAGGTCTGTTCCGGAACCGGACTTTGGCGAAGC